>JAPOON010000658.1 GCA_026713405.1 Gammaproteobacteria bacterium | reverse complement strand
TGGGGGGACAGTTCCAGGTCGCGATTGCCCATGCGCCGCCAGGTTCTGCCGTTCACCTCGTAGTGGAGAATCGCCGGAGCGAGCAGGTGAATCGCCGCTTCGGCCTGGGACACATCGATGTGCTGGCCTTCCCCGGTCCGCCGCCGGTGTTCCAGGACCGCCAGCAGGGAGGCCACCATGATGCGCGGTGAGATGGTGTCGGTATAGGCCAGGAACGGCCCGGCCGGGGAACGGTCCGGCCAGCCCGTCAGGTCGTGGAAGCCGGCCAGTGCCGAGGCCATGTTGCCGTAGCCCGGCACCATCGCGCGCGGCCCCGACTGACCCATCAGGCAACTGCTGAGCATGATGAGCGATGGATTGACTTCGCGCAGCACCGGGTAGTCGAGGTTCCAGGCTTTCATGGCCTTCGGCGAGAAGGACTCGGTGACCACATCCGCCCAACGTACGAGATCGAGAATCACCTCGCGGCCCGCCGGATGCCCCGGGTCGACGGTGACGCCGAGCTTGCCGGCATTGAAGGTGGCGAAAAGCGCGCTGGTTTCCATGCCCGGTTTGCCGTCCTTCAGCGGCGCCGAGCCACGCACCGGGTCGAGGCGCTCGCCGGACTCCACCTTGATGACCGTCGCGCCGTAGTCGGCCAGCATGCGCGTGCACAGCGGACCGGCGATCACCCACATGAAGTCGAGGACCTTCAGTCCGGAGAGGGCTTGCGCATTCGGATCATCCGTCCGCGCGGTCGGATCCGGGTAATCCTGGCGTTCCGGGGCCGACGCGTTTCCCGGCGAGGCCGCGAATGAACCCTCTACACGTTCAGCCCGCCAAGCCGCCTTCCCCGGGTCTCGGCCCGCATCGTCCAGTCGAGGGGCCCCCGGGCGTGGCTCGAGCGGAGCCGCCGAAAACTTCGCGAAGGCGCCCGGCACCCGCACGCGCCCGCCACCGCCGAGGTCCAGCGTTTCCCAGAACTCCCGGGCTCTGAAATGAGGTTCATCGAGCAGGCCGGCAATATCGAACGCCGGCGCGATGTAAACGCCACGCTCCAGCCCCTCGCGAAAAAGCTCCTGTTGCGTGCGCGCCAGGGTAAACGCCTCGATCCTGGCACAGAGTTCGAGGTATCCATCCACGGGACGCTCGCCGGCCTCGATCGCCCCGACTTCGGCAATCCAGTCCTTCGTCACATCTTCGACGCTGCAGGCGCCATGCTCGTGCAGCCAGCGCAACAGTCTCCGGTTCGGCTCCTCGAAGGCATGGCCGAACATCAGCGTGATGGTCACGTAGCCGTCCCGGCAGGGAAACGAAAACCGTATGGGATAGGTGCCCCGCAAGCCGCCGGCAACGCGCCGCACCGCGAAGCCGCCGTTGTTCGGCGCCGCCAGGATCATGCCGAGCGCGGCCTGGGCGGACGACTGCTGCGCGGAAACGTCCACCTGCTGGCCCAGCCCGGTCCGATGCCGGGCCTCCAGCGCAATCAGCGCGGCGCAGGCCGCATCGGCGCCGGCGTGCAGGAACGACTGCGGCACGCTGGTTCTGACCGGCGCCCGGTCATCGTCTCCGGCCAGGATGTGCGCGCCGCTCGATGCCCATACCGTCAGGTCGGTGGCGGGCCAGTCGGCCTTGGGCCCGGTGCGCCCGAACGGGCTGAGAGATACGCAGACCAGACCCGGATTGACCGCGGCAAGCGTCTCGTAATCCAACCCGAGCCGGCGCGCATCGGCACCGGAGAAGGACTCGATCAGGACATCCGCGCCCGCCGCCAGTTCACGCAGCCTCGCACCGCCCGACTGCGAATCCAGGTCGAGTACCAGGCTGCTTTTCCCGCGCCCGTAGGCCTGCCACCATAGGCTGCTTTCCGGCCCGTTCCCGCCATGAGCGAACGGCGCCAGGGCACGGGCGGAACTCCCGCCGGGCGGTTCCACCGCAATTACGTCCGCCCCCAGGTGCGCCAGGATGTAGCCGCAGAACATCCCCTTCTGATCGGCCAGGTCGAGCACCTTGTACGACGAGAGCATGCCCGCGAACATAGCACAGCGCCCTTGCCGCGCCGCGCCGATGACGACATCATCGCCGCCGGGAAGGCGGCTGCGCTGCACCGTCGGGTTGGTCACAGGTTCCTTATGCCCCTTGCCGGTCCCCTGGGTTTCAGGCTCAAGGCCAAGTACAGCCTGGCTCAAATGAGCGAACGGCTCGGCACCGCCGTGCTGGGCACCTACCTGCTGTTCTACTACAGCCAGGTGCTCGGCATGTCCCCGGCCCTGGCCGCCCTCGGCGCCGGCCTCGCCGTCATCGTCGATGCCGTCACCGACCCGGTCATCGGTTCCATCTCCGATCACTGGCGCTCACGGTACGGACGCCGGCACCCGTTCATGTACGCAGGCGCACTCGGCACGGGCATTCCCTTCTACCTGCTCTTCGCCCCGCCCGTCACCGGCGAGGCGGCCCTGTTCATCTGGATGGTGGTGTGGGTGAACCTCGCGCGGGTCGCCATCACGCTGTTCTACATCCCCAACATCGCGCTGGGCGCCGAATTGTCGGAGGACTATCACGAACGGTCGTCGGTGGTGGGATACCGCACCTTCTTCGGACTGGTGGGCGCGCTCGGCTCACTGATGCTCGGCTTCGGCTTCTTCTTCTCCCCCACCCCGGAGTACGAACACGGGCAACTGAACGCCGCGGCCTACCCGCCGTTCGCGCTGCTGGTGGCCGCGATCGTCACCGCGGCCGCGCTGTGCAGCGCCTGGGGCACCCGCCATGTGGTGGAACATCTTCCGCAACCGCCGGCCCGGGACCGCGACAGCGTCGTCACCATCGTGCTGCGCGTCTTCACGGACCTGTGGGCGGCCATGCACAGCCAGTCGTTCCGGGCGCTTTTCCTCGGCCTGCTGGCCCTGTGCGCCGCCATGGGCATCGAGGCGGCCCTGAGCATCCACGTGCTCACCTTCTTCTGGGAACTCGAGCAGGCCGACGTGCTGCTGCTGGCGCCCACCTATGTGCTCGGCGCCGTGGGCGGGGTGGCGCTTGCCCCGGTGCTGGTGCGCCTGATCACCCGCAAACGCATGTTGCAGATCGGCATTCTCGCCTGGGCGGTATTCCAGGGCATCCCCGTGGTGCTGCGCCTGGCCGGCTGGTTTCCGGAAAACGGCGACCCCCTGCTGCTGCCGGGCCTGATGGCATTTCGCCTGCTGCAGGGCATCGCCGCCATTCAGTGCGATGTCGCCTTCGGAGCCATGGTGGCAGACTCGGTGGACGAGCACGAACTCGCCACGGGAAACCGCCAGGAAGGCATGTTCTTCGCCGCCAGTTCCATCGCCGTCAAGGCGCCCTTTGGCATCGGCAGCTTCGTGGGCGGCCTGGCCCTGAACTTGATAGACTGGCCGACAGGCTCGGAAATCCGGACCGCGGCGGACATCGACCCCGACACCATCGTGCAACTGGGTGTGCTGGTCGGCCCCGGCATTTCCCTGGGGGCGCTCATCGCCCTGTGGTGCTTTGCCTGGTATCGGCTGACCCGGGAAAATCACGCCGCAATTCTCAAGCAACTGTCCCAACAACGGCAGGCCGTGGGGCACGGCGCATGAACAGGGAAAACGCATGAACAAGGAACAAGCCGACAAGCTCATCCTGGAAGGGAAGAAATCACAGGCCGTCCGGCAAAAACTCCTTGAGCGAACGCCGCGCTCCGCCGAGATCAAGTCCCGGGGCCGGTCGCTCTCCCAGGAGATCGTGCGCACCGTCGACATGCCCCACGCGATCTACATCGACTCCTGCGACGGCGGCACCATGACCGACGTCGACGGCAATACCTACCTCGACATGACCATGGGCTTCGGCCCCTGCGTGCTCGGCCACCGGCCGCCGGCGGTGACCGCCGCGCTCGATCAGCAACTCGAAAAGGGATGGCACTTCGGCATCCCGAACGCCACCCAGCTCGAACTGGCAGACCTGATCGAGGAAGCCTCGCCCTGTGCGGAGAAGGTCGTTTTCTTCAACAGCGGTACGGAAGCGACCTTGAGCGCCATGCGCCTGGCCCGGGCCTTCACCGGCAAGAGCCGCATCGCCCTCTTCGACGGCTGCTACCACGGCTCCCACGACTATGCCCTGATCTTCGCCAACCCGGAAAGCGACCGCGACCGCCCGGCGCCCATGCGTGTCGGCGCGGGCATTCCCAGGGAAATCGAGGACGACACCATGCTGGTGCTGCCCTACCGCAACGAGGCCGCCTTCGACCTGATCCGCGAGCACAAGGACGACCTGGCGGCGGTATTCCTCGAAGCATCGCAGAACTCACACCCACGGCTGGACAACGCCGACTTCCTGAACGGGCTGAAGGCGGTCTGCGAAGAGACCGGCGTGCTGCTCGGCTTCGACGAGGTGGTCACCGGTTTCCGCATCGCCTACGGCGGCTGCCAGGAGCACTACGGCAACACCCCGGACTTCGGCTCCTGCGGCAAGGCCATCGCCGCGGGCCTGCCCATCGGCGCCGTCGCCGGGCGCAAGGACATCATGAATTGCTTCTCCG
>JAPOON010000657.1 GCA_026713405.1 Gammaproteobacteria bacterium | reverse complement strand
CTGGCACTGCATGAGCTCGGTGGTAACCTGCTCGCCAAGACGATCGGCGCACTTCTGCATCATGTCGGGCGGCGCTTCGCGGATCAGGTCGCGCGTCTCGCGGTCGACGACGAGGTATTCCTCCTCGATACCCATGGTGAATGACGGGTCCGGGTACGGTGAGGACTTTTTGCTCATTTACTTTCTCCCTGCATGACGCCGACAATGCCTTGGGCAATCAGGTCGTCGACCTGTCCCGGGTCGTAGCCGTGCTCGCGCAGGACGGCCACGGTGTGCTCACCGAGGTGCGGGGCGTGCAGAGGGTGGTCGGGGTCATAAGGGCCGACACCCGCCGTGTTGGCCAGGGGCATGCCACCGACGTCGGGATGATCGAACCACGTCAACGCACCGCTCTCCGCCGGGTGCGGGTGGGTCATGAAGTCGCGATACGTGTTGATACGCTCGTGCAGCAGGCCGGCGGCAGCCAGGCGCTCGCACCAATAGTCGGACGACTGCACGGCCATGGCCTCGCGGATGGCGGGCTCCAGAGTGCTGCGCCGGTCTTCGCGCTGAACCACCGTTTTGTAGTCCGGGTGATCGCGGAACTCGGCCAGGCCCAGAATGTCGCACAGTTCGGGGAAGTTGTGATCGTGCAGGCAGATGACATTGACGAAGCCGTCGGTGGTGGCAAAGATGCCGCTCGGGTAGATGCCCAGCGGGCGTTCCGCGCCGAGCAGGTGCTCACTGGCCAGGCTCATGTTGTAGAAAGAGGCGGCGCTGCGCAGCAGGCTGTTGTCGATGTAGCAGCCCTCACCCGCGGTCTGCCGCGCCCACAGGGCGGCCTGCATGGCTTGCAGGTTGTATAGCGCGGTCGCCAGGTCGATGATGACCACCCCGGCGCGGTGCGGGATGTTGTCAGGGCCGCGGTTCACCGACATGAACCCTGAAAACGCCTGCAGCACGCCGTCGGTGGCGGGGCGCTCGCGCAGCGGCCCTTCCTGCCCGAAGCCGGACACCGACAGGTAGATGACCCGCGGGTTGAGGTCGGCGACCACCTTGTAACCGAGCCCGAGGCGGTCGATGACGCCGGGCCGGAAGCCCTCCATGAAGATATCCGCCTCGGCGGCAAGCTGGCGCACGATGGCCACACCCTCAGTGGTTTTCAGGTCCACGACGATGCTGCGCTTGCCCAGGTTAGCGATGACGAACGACGGCGTCATGTCCCCGAACGGTCCGTCCTTGCCCTTGGGGCGCATCCAGTCGCCGCGCTGTGGTTCCACCTTGATCACGTCGGCCCCTTGCTGGGACAGCAGCCCGGCGGCGTAAGGGCCGGCGATGCCCTGGCTCAGGTCCAGAACCTTGACGCCGGCATATGGCTTGGCGTAGCTCACGGTTTCCTCCTTACGCCGCTACGTGTGGAAGGATGTCGGCGGCGCAGCGTTCAAGCTGGCCGGCCTGATCCGGGCAGGCGAAGCGGATGACTATGGTCTGGGCGCCGGCCGCGGCGAGGTCGCGCAGCCAGGCAATGCAGGTGTCGGGCGTGCCGAAGCAGAAGCTCTGCAGGGGGGCGATCGCCTCGTAAGGGACGTTGTAATAGCCCTCGGCAAACGCCCTGGTTTCCCGCTCGGCCTGGGCCGCGTCGTCGTTGATGTTCAGGGTGGTGTACACGCAGCGGTGCAATTCCTGAGGGCCGCGGCCGGCGTCGCGAGTGAAGCCGGCCAGTTGGCGCGACTGCTCGGCGAACACCTGCGGCGACACGGGATTGGGGTACCAGCCGTCCCCGAGCCGGGCCACGCGGCGCAGGGCGTTATCGACAGAGCCGGCAATCCAAATTGGAATGCTCGAGCCGTTGTGCGGGCGCAGGCCGAGGCTGACGTCCTGCAACCGGAAATGGCGGCCATTGAAGGTGACGTTGGGCTCGCGCCACAGGCGGCGCATGAGGGTCACGGTTTCTTCGAAGATGCCTATGCGATGGTCGATGGAAACACCGCAAGCCGCAAATTCGGCCCGCACCGTGGGCACTTTGGCGGCGATGCCAAGGCCCAGGATGAGACGGCCTTCGCTGATCAGGTCGACGTTGGCGGCTTCGTTGGCCATGACCACCGGGTGGCGCAACGCCGGCAACAGAACCGCGGTCCCCACCTTGACGCGCCGGGCGCGGGCGGCAACGGCCGCCAGGGTCGTGAAGGCTTCCAGCCGCGGCCGGGCAAGGATGCTGTCGCCTGCCCAGACCGAGTCGAAGCCCAGCGCTTCGGCGCGTTCGGCCAGTTCAATAATCCGGGCCACGTCGGGAGTTGACTGGCTCATGACGAGTTCGCGGGTCGGCAGCAGGAAGCCGTAGGAAACCGCAGAATCGGGCATTGCGGGGAACCCTCCTTATACCCAACAGGACAGACATTTGTGTTGACAGGGGATGGTGCCACAGGACGGACCCGCATCGCAGCAGATTGTCCGCTGGGCCTCCATCGGGGGGGTCAACCAAGGCCCCTTCGGCCGCGCTCTACCTGCGGGCATCCGCCGGCCATCCAATTCCGTCTCGCCCGTGGTTTCAGAGGGCCAGTTTAAAGGGAACGCTGCCAAAAGGCCATCCGCTGCCGGTGCCCTGGCTGTTGACGCAACTGGCCCTGTGATACCATTCTGCAGGCCCCACCGCGCAACCTTTAATTGTAGGGAATTCCATGAACACCAATCGTTCCGCTGCATGGGCTCTGGCCGGGGTTGCCGTTGGATTCGGGCTGCCGATTCTGGCTCTAATCGGCCTCGTAATCGCGGTAGGATTCAGCGCCACGCGGCTCACCGGCGACGCCGTGCCGGATGCCTCCCGCTATACTCAGATTTCCGGCCCGGAAGATGGGCTGGCGGTGGCCGTGCTGGACGTTGTCGGGCCGATCTCCAGCGGCAGTACGTCGCCGTTTGACACCCGTCCCGTGACGGCCTCGGGCGACCTCGTGCCGCTGATCCGGCGCGCCGCCGGCAACCCCGACGTTGCCGTCCTGGTGCTGCGCCTCAACAGCCCCGGCGGCTCGGTGGTGGGCTCGGACGAGATCTATAACGCCCTGCGCGAGACGCAGAAGCCCGTGGTGGCGTTCCTGCAGGAGGTGGCCGCCTCCGGGGCCTACTACATCGGTATGGCGGCCGAGCACATCGTTGCCAACCCGAACTCGCTCACCGGCTCGATCGGCGTGATCGGCCAGTTTCCCAACGCCGAGGCCCTGATGGAAAAGATCGGCGTGCAGGTCACCACCATCAAGTCCGGCAAGTCGAAGGACATCGGTAACCCTTTCCGGGCCATGAGCGACGACGAGCAGGCCATATTCCAGGACATCGTGGACGAGACCTACGGGCGCTTCGTGGATATTGTGGCGCGCGGACGTAACCTGCCGGTGGAGCAGGTGCGCGAGCTGGCCGACGGTCGTATCTATACCGGCCAGAAGGCCCTTGAACTGGGCCTGGTGGACGCTCTCGGCTACCAGGAAGACGCTCTCGACGCCGCCGCCCGGCTGGGAAATATTGACGGTGAGCCGCGAGTTCTGCATTACCGCAAACGGGGCGGCTTCCTCGACCTGATCGGCGGCGCGGTATCGCCGCAGCGCT
>JAPOON010000656.1 GCA_026713405.1 Gammaproteobacteria bacterium | reverse complement strand
TAGCTGGAACACACAATGATGGACATGAATCTGTTGCCGCCCCTTCTGGGCGTTTTCGGGATGGTCGTGGCGGTGATCATCTACGGCCTGGTCAAGCGCTACGACGAAGGCGAGCCCGCCATCAAGAAAATCGCCGACGCCATCCATGACGGCGCCATGGTGTTCATGCGCCGCGAGTACACGATGCTGGCCCTGTTCGCCGCCGGGCTTCTGGTGCTGCTGTTCGTATCGGGGCTGGGCATCGAGACCGTCTGGGCATTCGTCGCCGGCGCCCTGTCCTCGGCCGGCGCCGGCTGGTTCGGCATGTATACCGCCACCAAGGCCAATGTGCGCACCACCACGGCCGCGCACACGGACGGGCCGGCCGCGGCGCTGTCCGTCGCCTTCTTCGGCGGGTCGATCATGGGGCTTGCGGTCGCTTCCCTCGGCCTCATGGGCCTGGGCATCGTCTACTATTTCTTCGGCGGCGACCCGGAAACCGCGCACCATATCCACGGTTTCGGCATGGGCGCCTCCACGGTCGCGCTGTTCTCCCGGGTCGGGGGCGGCATCTACACCAAGAGCGCCGATGTGGGCGCAGACCTGGTGGGCAAGGTGGAAGCCGGCATCCCGGAGGACGATCCCCGTAACCCCGGCGTCATTGCAGACAACGTGGGTGACAACGTGGGCGATGTCGCCGGCATGGGCTCCGACATCTTCGAGTCCTACTGTGGCTCCATGATCGCGACGATCGCCATCGCGGCCACCCTTGCCGCCGCCGCGGTCGGCTCGCTGGCGCCCGGCATGTCCGAGGGCGACGGCAAGGCCGCCCTGATGTTCCTGCCCCTGGCGCTGGCCTCCACCGGCCTGATCTGCTCCATCATCGGCATCGCCATCGTCCGCTCCCGCTCCAATTCCACCCCGGCCCTGGCGCTGCGCATCGGCATGGTGGGCACGCCCATCCTGTTCATCATCGCTTCCTGGTTCGTGATCGATTCGGTCGGCATCTCGGACAACGTCTGGTGGTCGGTCATCTTCGGTTCCGTGGGCGGGGTCATCATCGGGTTGACCACGGAGTACTACACCTCCTCCAAGCCCGTGGTGCGCATCGCCAAGGCCGGGGAAACCGGATCCGCCACCGTGATGATCACCGGCCTCGCCGTCGGCATGCAGTCGGTGGTGATTCCGCTGCTCGCCATCTGCGCCATCATCTATGTATCGACCAGCCTGGCCGGGCTTTACGGAGTGGGTATCGCCGCGGTCGGCCTGCTGGCCACCGTCGGCATGACCATGGCCGTGGACGCCTACGGGCCCGTGGCGGACAACGCCGGCGGCATAGCCGAGATGGGCGGCCTTGGCGAGGAAACCCGCAAGATCACCGATTCGCTCGATGAACTCGGCAACACCACCGCCGCCATGGGCAAGGGATTCGCCATCGGGGCGGCGGCGCTCGCGGCGCTCGCCATCATCGCGGCCTTCGTCGAAACCGTTTCCTACAACCGCGGTGGCGAGTTCCTGCTGCACATCGGCAACCCCGACGTGCTGGTAGGCCTCTTCATCGGCGGCCTGGTGCCCTTCCTGATCGCCAGCGTCACCATGACCGCGGTGGGCGACGCGGCCATGGAGATGATCCAGGAAATCCGCCGCCAGTTCCGCGAGATTCCCGGCCTCCTCGAAGGCAAGGCCGAACCCGATACGGGCAAGTGCATCGACATCGCCACCTCGGCGGCGCTGAAGCGCATGCTGCTGCCCGGCGCCATCGCCGTGGCCGTACCGCCCGTGGTGGGCTTCGGCATCAGTGCCGAAGCGCTCGGCGGCACCCTCGGCGGCGGCCTGCTCGGCTGCGTGCTGCTCGCGCTCACCATGGCCAACGCCGGCGGCGCTTGGGACAACGCGAAAAAGTACGTCGAAAAAGGCAATCTCGGCGGCAAGGGCTCAGATGTTCACGCCGCCACCGTGGTGGGCGACACCGTCGGAGATCCCTTCAAGGACACCTCCGGCCCAAGCATGAACATCCTCATCAACGTGATGGCGATCGTCTCGCTGGTAATCGCGCCGCTGCTGGCCTGACCGAAGTTCGACATCCGCAACCGGCTATGGGCTGAAGGAAGGGAGCCTTTTCTCCACCAACGTGTTATTCAGCGTCACGTAGCATGGCATGCCGTTCCGGTAGGGCGGATAGTCTTCCCCGGCGATCAGCGGCGCGAGATAGCGTCGCGCCTTGGCGGTGATCCCGAAACCGTCCGCGCTGATGTAGCTCTTCGGCATCTTGCGCTCGACATTGGCCACCCTGGACAGCTTCGCCTCGCCGATCTTCCAGCGATAAGGCTCATCGCTGGTGCGCACCACCGTGGGCATGACCGCATTCTTGCCCGCCAGCGCGAACTCCACCGCGGCCCTGCCCATCGCATAGGCCTGCTCCGCATCGTTGGCCGAGGCGACGTGGCGCGCCGAGCGTTGCAGGTAATCGGCCACCGCCCAGTGATACTTGTAGCCGAGGCCGGCCTTGACGATGTTGGCGAGCGCCGGGGCCACGCCGCCGAGCTGGGTATGTCCGAAGGCATCCTTGCCCCCCGCATCCGCCAGGAAAACGCCGTCGGCATAGCGCGCCCCCTCCGAGACCACGATCACGCAGTAGCCGCAGGCCTCTACCGTTTTCTTCACCTTCGCGAGTAGCGCCGCCTCATCGAACGGCACCTCCGGAAAAACGATGAGATGAGGCGGGTCGCCCCGTTTTTCCCGAGCCAATGCCGAGGCCGCCGCAATCCACCCCGCGTGACGGCCCATCACCCCCAGGATGAACACCTTTCTGGACGTGGAGCACATGGAAGCCAACTCCAGCGCCGCTTACCGGGTCGACACGGCGACATACTTGGCGACCGACCCGAAACCGGGGCAGGAATCGGTGAACGGCAGGTCGTTGTCCACGGTTTTGGGAATACCGATGCAGACCATGGGATAGCCGAGCCTCGAACCGAGCTGCGTCACCTTGTTGGCCGTGTCCTGGGAGTCACCGCCGCCGTTGTAGAAGAAGTAGCGGATATCGTGCGCGGCGAAGACTTCGATGAGCCGCCGGTATTCCCGCTCGTTGTCCTCGATGGCCCCGAGCTTGTAGCGGCATGAACCGAATGCGCCGCCCGGCGTGTGGCGCAGGCCGGCAATCGTTTCGTCGGCCTCCAGGCTGGTGTCGATGAGTTCCTCGGCAAGGGCGCCGATGATGCCGTTCCTCCCTGCAAACACCTTGCCGATTCTGTCGGGGTGCTTGCGCGCCGTCTCGATCAGGCCGCAGGCAGTTGCGTTGATTACCGCGGTTACCCCGCCCGATTGCGCATAAAACGCATTGGCTTGCGCCATCTGCTTCGTTCTCCGGTGGATCAACCGCCATTGTAATCGGAAACCGGCGCGCCGAAACGCAAGCAACGTGTCGGACAGGACACCAACGGGGCGATGCCCCGTCCTACGTGAAAACAGTGACCGGGAAGGATTTGACTCATTTGGGGTCCTTGTCCGCGAATAAGAGGACTAACGGGGCGATGCCCCAGCCCAACGCAAAAACAGTGATCGGGAAGGATTTGACTCATTTGAGGTGCTTGTCCGCGAATAAGAGAACAAGCTG
>JAPOON010000655.1 GCA_026713405.1 Gammaproteobacteria bacterium | reverse complement strand
TGGCCTGGGCCTGGGCCTCGGACAGGTGATAAACGCCGTCGCGCAGCCCGAACCGCTCGTCGAGCCCCTCGGGCCGGCAGGCATCGCTGCCCGCGCGCGCCAGCAGGGCCTCGACGCTCTCCGACGCCCAGCCGCGCCCCATCAGGGCAGCCCTGGCCTCGGCGGCCGAGGGAGATTCGCGAATCAACTCGATGACCCCGTCGATGCTCGCCAGCGCCACCGCCTGGCCTTCCAGCAGGTGCCCCCGCTGCCGGGCCCGGCGCAGCAGGTACAGCGTGCGCCGGGTGACCACCTCGCGCCGGTGCTGGACGAAGGCCTCCAGCATCTGCTTGAGGTTCAGTACCCGGGGTTGCCCGTCGACGAGGGCGACGCAGTTGATGCCGAACACCGACTGCAGTTGAGTCTGGGCATAGAGATTGTTGAGCACCACATCGCCCGGCTCGCCCCGGCGCAGCTCGATGACGATGCGCAGGCCGTCCTTGTCGGACTCGTCGCGCAACTCGGTGATGCCCTCGATCTTTTTTTCCTTCACCAGCTCCGCGATCTTCTCGATGAGCCGCGACTTGTTGAGCTGGTAGGGAATCTCGGTGACGATGATGATGTCGCGGCCGCGCTTCTCGTCCGCGATTACCTCCGCCCTGGCGCGCACGTATATGCGGCCCCGGCCGGTGCGGTAGGCCTGCACGATCCCGGCCCGGCCGTTGATGATTCCGGCGGTCGGAAAATCCGGGCCCTGGATGTGCTCCATGAGCCCATCGATGCTGATCGACGGCTCGTCGAGCAGGGCCAGCACGCCGGCCACCACCTCATTGAGATTGTGCGGCGGGATATTCGTCGCCATGCCCACCGCGATTCCGGAACTGCCGTTGACGAGCAGGTTGGGAACGCGGGTGGGCAGCACCTCGGGCATGGTCAGCGTGTCGTCGTAGTTGGGGACGAACGCAACGGTCTCCTTGTCGAGGTCGGCGAGCAGTTCCGAGGCAAGCCGTTGCATGCGGACTTCCGTATAGCGCATGGCTGCCGGAGGGTCGCCGTCCACCGACCCGAAGTTGCCCTGGCCGTCGATGAGCAGGTAGCGCATGGCGAAATCCTGGGCCATGCGCACGAGGGTGTCGTAGAGGGCCACGTCGCCGTGAGGATGGTACTTGCCCATCACATCGCCGACGACACGGGCAGACTTCATGTAGGGACGGCTGTGGGTGTTGTTCAGTTCGTTCATGGTGAACAGCACCCGGCGGTGCACGGGTTTCAGGCCGTCGCGCACGTCCGGCAGGGCACGGCCGACGATGACGCTCATGGCGTAGTCCAGGTAGGACTGCCGCAGTTCGTCTTCGATGTTTACGGGGAGGATTTCCCGCGCTTGACCGGGGGTCGGGTCAGACATTTGGGAGGGCACCGAAAAGGTCATAAGTTTACCATGAACCGGGCTCGCGGGCGCGCCCCGATTCGCGCGAAAACCGCTCCGGACGGGCGTTTCGGGGCCATGCCTGACCGATGTCGCCCGCCGGTTGCCCAGCTTGCGCACCCGTACGCTGCCGGCCTCGCTCCGCGCGGGAAATTCCGTGGCGTATAATCCGCCGATGACCCCCTGCGATCTCTTGATTCAGTGCCGCTGGTGCATACCCGTTGCACCGTCCGATGCACCGATCGACGACGCCGCCATCGCGGTGGCGGGCGAGCGCATCGTTGCCGTCGGCCCGAGGGCGGAGGTGGAGGGCGCCTTTGCGCCGCAGACCGTGATCAGCCTGGACCGCCATGCCGTGATACCGGGGCTGGTGAACGCCCACGGGCACGCGGCCATGACCCTGTTGCGCGGCGCCGCCGAAGACCTGCCCCTGCAGAAATGGCTGGACGAGGTCATCTGGCCCCTGGAGGCCACGCACCTTTCACGGGATTACGTGCGCGACGGCACCGACCTGGCCCTTGCCGAGATGCTCTCCATGGGCATCACGACGTTCTCCGACATGTATTACTTTCCGGACGAGGTGGCACGATGCGCAGCGCGTGCGGGCATGCGCGCGGAGGTGGCTTTCCCCATTCTGGATTTCCCCAATGTCTGGAGCCGCAACGCCGACGAAGCGCTGCACAAGGGCATGGCGCTGTATGACGACTACAGGGACGACCCGCTGATCGACATGGTGTTCGGTCCCCATGCCGCCTACACCGTATCCCGGGAAGCCCTCGAGAAGACCGCGATGTACGCCGAGGAACTGAACCGGCCCGTACAGACGCACCTGCACGAGAACGCCGCCGAAGTGGCCGAAGCGCGAAGCCGCGTCGGGCAGTCCTGGATCTACTACCTGCACGAGTTGGGCCTGCTGTCGCCGTCGCTGCAGGCGGTGCACATGACGCAACTGACCGACCACGAACTCGATCTCGTCGCCCTGCACAACGTCAACGTCATCCATTGCCCGCACTCCAACCTCAAGCTGGCGAGCGGCATCTGCCCCGTCGAGCGCCTCACGGAGGCGGGCGTAAACGTCGCACTGGGCACCGACGGAGCGGCATCGAACAACGCCCTGGACCTGCTGGCGGAGGCGCGCCTGGCGGCGCTGCTCGCCAAGCAGACGGCCGGCGACACAACGAAAGCCGACGCGGCCCGGATGCTGCGCATGGCAACGCTCGGGGGCGCCCGGGCCCTGGGGCTGGACGACGAAACGGGTTCGCTCGAGCCCGGCAAGCTCGCCGACATCGTGGCGTTCGATCTCGGCGCGACGCGGTTCGCACCCGTGCGCGACCCGGTGTCCACCCTCATTCACGGCGCCCCTTCGGGTGCCGTCAGTCACGTCTGGGTGGGTGGGCGTTGCCTCTACGAGGACAAGGGTTTTAAAACTATGGACATCGACGCGATCGGCGCCCGGGCCGAACGCTGGCGGGACATCGTGCATTGAACATCGACGACGCCGAAATCGGGAAATTCGAGGCCCTCGCCCATCGCTGGTGGGACCCGAACGGGGATTTTCGCGCCCTGCACGACATCAATCCCCTGCGCCTCAACTACGTCGCCGAACGGGCGCCCCTGGAAGGCGCGCGCGTCGTCGATGTGGGCTGCGGAGGCGGCATACTGGCGGAAGCCATGGCCGCAGCAGGGGCCGAGGTCACCGGTATCGACATGGCCGGGAAGCCCCTTGCGGTCGCGCGGCTGCATGCACTGGAAACCGGCATCGAACTGGAATACCTGGCAGCTACGCCCGAGGATCTCGCCGGTGAGCGTCCCGGCGCATTCGATACGGTCACCTGCATGGAGATGCTGGAGCACGTTCCGGACTACGGGTCTTCGATTGCCGCCTGTGCGGACCTGGCGGCGCCCGGCGGGCAACTGTTCTTCTCCACCATCAGCCGCACCCCGAAGGCCTACCTGCTCGCTGTTCTCGGCGCGGAATACGTGCTGAACATCCTGCCCAAGGGCACCCACGACTACGCCAGGCTGATCCGCCCCTCGGAACTGGCCCGGGCCGTACGCAAGGCCGGGCTGCGCGTGGAAGAAGTGGCCGGCATGGCCTACAACCCGTTCTCCAACCGGGCGCGGCTGACCCGGGATACGGACGTCAACTACCTGCTGCACGCCAGCAAGCCCTGAGGCGCCGTTTCGAAGGGATTCCCTCAGTTCGCCTGGCGGGTCA
>JAPOON010000654.1 GCA_026713405.1 Gammaproteobacteria bacterium | reverse complement strand
TTGCCCTGCGGGAGCTGTTCAAGACCACCCTGGATGGTGCGAGCATCCGGGGAGCGCCGCTGAACTGGATCTTCCTGCCGGCCGAGAACAGCCTGCAGCTTTCCGGCCCGCCGCGCTTCGTCGAGTGGGGCAAACAGGTTGCCCAGGATATCGCGGCCCGGGACCCGGGTGGCGGGCTGGCTCCGGGCGACGACCCCGCTTATGTCATCCGCATCTTCGAGGTCGAATACGGCTATGTCGACCAGATGGCCAACGATGCCGCCGGGGGCAAGGCGCCGATCGTCAGCCTTGCCGAAATGGTCGCCAAGCTCATGAACGTTGCCCACGTCTCCAGCATCGCCGGGCCCGCCCACCTGGCGCTCGCCGCGGGCAGCGTGCCCAAGCTCCGGGGCGCGGGTGTCATCGGCGACGACAGCGTGGACCCCGCACCACACCCCGTGCCCGCCGGCATCGTCGGCACCCGTGGCGCCGGCCAGGAAGCCTTCGTCATCGGCGACCCCAGGCTGAATGCCGTCATCGTTCGCGACACCGCGCAGCGCATGCCGACCTACGAACGGCTGATCAAGGCGCTGGACAGCCCCGTGGACCAGATCGAGATCGCCATATCGGTACTCGACATCGATGCCTCCGCCGCCGAGGAACTCCGCTTCGAACTGGAGTCGGATTCGTTCCAGGTCAACGCCGGGGCCGACGACGGCGGCAGCAGCATCTATTACTCCGAGAACCTGTGGGACGTGGAAGGCATCGCGCTGCGCATCCGCGCATTGCGCAATTCCGGCAAGAGCCGCATTCTCACCCGGCCATCGGTGACCACGCTGGACAATCACGAGGCATCGTTCCGGAACAACCGGACGTTTTACGTGCGCCTGGGCGGCAACGATGCGGAAGCGGTGGACCTGGCGCCCGTGTCCTACGGCTGGGTGGTGCGCATCCGCCCCCACGTCATCTACGAGAGCGACCACAACAGGGTGCAACTGGCGATTCACATCGAGGACGGCAATCGGGGCGGATCGAATCTCGCGGTTACCGGCGTGCCGGAGGGGGCCCAGAACGTCATCCAAACGCAAGCCGTGGTGGAGGAAGGAAGCACCCTGCTGATCGGCGGGGACACGGGGCGCGAACAGACCCGGGTCGATCAGCGCATCCCGCTGCTCGGCCGCATCCCGATCATGGGCCGGCTGTTTTCCACCAAGGTGGACCGCGATCAATCCGTGGCCCGCTATTTCCTGATCACTCCCACGATCCTTCCGGCCATGATCTCCTACGAGATCAATACGGGCTTCGAGGGCGAACCGCTGGATGCGGGAGATGCGGTGCAGCCCGTAGTGCCGTCCGCGGAGGTGGAGTCTTCCGTACCCAACCGCCCGCCGGGACAGCGGGTGCCCGCCGAACGGCAGGGAACGGTTCCCGGGGGGCTGACGCCCGGCCGCAAATCCGAAAACCGCGGCGAACTGACCGCCGCCGCGGGGGTGATGGCTGAACCGTTCGACGGTGCGCGGGCCTTCCG
>JAPOON010000653.1 GCA_026713405.1 Gammaproteobacteria bacterium | reverse complement strand
TCACCGATTTCCTGATCAGCCGCCTTGCGGGACCGGGCCGGATGGCGGTTACATCTCTTGGAAACTTGGAAACTTGCGTCAGCGGGTTAGGGCTTCACGGCCGCTCGCGCCTCTGATCATGTATCGGGCAGTGGTCTGAAACCTGCTGCTGGCACGGGACAGATCGTCGGCGCTGTCCGGCAAGTCTCAGCGCCGGGGGTCGATGAGAATCTCGTCGACCACAGAGATCGTGCGGTCGTCGCGCCCGATCTTGAGCAGGACGACCTCGCCAGAGGCGACGCCCCGGCCGGTCAGCGCCCTGATGTTCACGTAATGGGTGACAAGAATGACGGGTTCCCCTGGCGGGAGGCCCACTAGGAATTGCCGCAAGTCGGCGGTCTGTTGGTCGGCTCGGGCTGGGTTCCGGAAGAACGAGTTGAGTGCGGGCAGGTCCTCGACCGGCCCGAGGCCGAGGAGCCTGGCCGTGTCGCCGCAACGGCACCATTGGCTGGTGAGGACCCGGTCGACGATCACGCCTGCGGCCCGGATCGCCGCGCCAATCTCTCGCGCCTGTTCTCTGCCCCGTGCATCGAGATTGCGCTGGGTGGCACAGTCGTCGAGCACGAACGATGCGGGGTCTCCGCTTCCAGGCGCGAGGGCGTGGCGCACGATGGCGACGATGCCGGGCTCGGACAGGCGGGAGAAGCGCGCGTCAGCGGCGGCCGGCGTAGGTGGGAAACACAAGATCGCGAAATAAGCGGCGAGAAGCAGTCGCATCACCGGCAAACGGAAAACGTGAAGTTGGAGGTGGATTGGGCGCATCAGGCCGGTCCTTCGATCCGGAAGTCCACATTTGCGTTCGGTGCACATCTCAATGGGACGTCGGCAAAATCGTTGGTCGGCCGTGACACGTCGAACCGGGTCGCGGCATGTCGAGAACCCGCTGGAGGCAGCGCCACGCCGCAATGGCTCGAGCAAGAGCCGGTTTGCTAGATGTGATCCGCACGGCCAAATGCTCATAATTAGTAATTTTCAAGGTCCGAATGGTATGGTATTGGTACTCAGATTTAGTTACCGTTGTTCATGGAAAAGGCGGTAATTTTTTCAAGTTTCAGAAAACAAACCAATCCATATCATGGATGCCGCTGTACAGAAACAGTTTTCAGGCCCTGTCACCGTTTTTCAAGAGCGGCGCCTTCCAGTAACGGCGACGCCGGCGGGCTACGCCGCGCTGATCGGGGCATTTGATCTCGGGGCGCCGCTTCCCCGGAATCTCAGCGCTATCGGGATACGGCACAGATTCGTGGAGCAAGATGGCTGGCGAATCTATTCGCCGCGCTACGCCCCGGACGGAAGCCTGGAAGGTCATCTCACCTTCGCTCTGAAGCACGAAGGGCTGGATCTGGCCGTCCTCAAGAGCCTGTTTGTGGCGACAGGCCCCGACGCCCTCGCCGATCTGGTCAGAGCCAAGCCCACGGGCGCTTATGCCCGGCGTGTCTGGTTCCTCTATGAATGGCTGACCGGAAAGCGGCTTGACCTCCCGAACGCTGATCGCGGGGCCTACGCGCCGATCGTCGATGCGGACCGGCAATATGCCATCTCGGCTGAAACGTCCTCACGGCACCGTGTCAAGAACAATCTACCCGGCACGCCAGCTTTTTGTCCGCTGGTGTTCCGCACCGACACGCTTGAGCGTTTTCTCGCCATGGACCTGCAGGCACGCGCGCGGGAAGCCGTGGCCGCCGTACCGCACGATCTGCTCGGACGCACCGCCGCATTCCTGCTTCTGAAGGACTCGAGGTCAAGCTTCGCCATAGAGGGCGAACATTCCCCGCAGGATCGCATCCAGCGCTGGGCACGCGCGATCGGCCAGGCTGGCCAGCGATCGATCGATCATGACGAACTGCTGCGTCTGCAGCGCATCGTGATCGGAGATTCCCGATTCGTCCGTCTGGGTCTCCGGATCGAGGGCGGCTTTGTCGGTCAGCTTGACCGCGAGTCGCGGATGCCAATCCCGGACCACATCAGCGCGCGGCCAGAGGATCTGGGACAGCTCATCGAGGGCATGGTCGCTTTCGACCGGGGAGCTGCCCAGCAGCTCGATCCAGTCGTAGCCGCATCGGGCCTGGCCTTCGGCTTTGTCTACATCCATCCGTTTGATGACGGAAACGGCCGGCTGCACCGCTACCTGATTCACCACGTCCTGGCCCAGCGCGGTTTCAGCCCGCCGGGGATCGCATTTCCGGTATCGGCCGCGATTCTCGATCGAATCGACGGCTACCGCGCGGCGCTCGAACACTACTCGGAACGCCTGCTGCCGGTGGTGCAATGGGAACCGACGGAACGCGGCAACGTCCGGGTGCTGAACGATACCGGAGACTTCTACCATTGGTGTCCCAACATTATGGGAAGAGATTCAGCTGGTTAGCGTTTTCGGGTGGTTCAAACTGCAGGCTCTCGGGTTCAAACAGTTGATTGAGAAGCGTTTTCTCGAACATTGTCAGGCTCAGGATCTGTAGAATTGTGTAGAGGCTCTGTTCGAGTTTCAGTCGTTTGCGAATGATCGCGACGAGGACGTAGACCGAAACCGCGATCCAGATCTGCGTC
>JAPOON010000652.1 GCA_026713405.1 Gammaproteobacteria bacterium | reverse complement strand
TCAGGAAGCGATTGCCGGTCAACTGCGCGGCCAATTATCAGCAGACAATCTGGACATCGCCGCCGAGGCGATCATGACGACGGATACGAGGCCCAAGCGAATCGCCAGGCGGGTTGGCGGCGCGGTGGTCGCCGGCATTGCCAAGGGGGCGGGCATGATTGAGCCGGACATGGCTACCATGCTTGCCTTTGTGTTTACGGACGCGGACCTGTCACCCGCCGTGTTGCGTCCTATGCTGCAGAAATCGGTCGGCAAGTCCTTTAACATGATTAGCGTGGATACTGACACCAGCACCAGCGATACGGTGATCGCCATGGCGAACGGTTTGGCTGGCGAGGTGGACGTCGACGCCTTTCAGGCGGCGCTTGACGAGGTGTGCGTCCATTTGGCCAAGGAAGTGGCGCGCGACGGGGAGGGCGCCTCCAAGCTGATCGAGGTGGCGGTGACTTCAGCGCGGGACGACGCGCAGGCCAAGCGCATTGCCAAGGCGATCGTCAATTCTCCACTGGTCAAGACCGCGGTGCACGGCGCCGATCCGAACTGGGGCCGGCTGGCAATGGCCATCGGAAAATGTCATGAAGAGACGGACATCTCACCCGATCGCCTGCGCATGGCGTTTGGAGACACTTGCGTATTCGCCAAGGGAGAGCCGCAGAATGTGGACTTGCAGGCCCTCGAAGCCTATTTGCAGGCACCGGAAGTGCGAATCGTGGTCGATCTGGGATTGCAGGATGGTCAAGCCATCGCCTGGGGCTGCGATCTGACGGAAGAATACGTGCGCATCAACGCGCTGTACACGACCTGACAGCGCTGCGCGGCTGGCGGCGGGGGAGGGGAGTCAGCCTGAGGACAGCTCCAGGAAGTCGCGTGTGAAATAAGACATGATGACCAGATCGCGCAACTCGCCGTGCTGGTCCTGGGCGTGGTCCTTGAGGACGGCCTCGTGGCGAAATCCCAGCCGGTCGAACATGCGAGTGGCAGAGCGTTGGTCGACGGTCATCTGCACCATCACCTTGTATAGTCCCTCGTCTACCGCCTGCCCCAGAATTTCGTTGGTCATGAGGCGACTCAGGCCGCTGTTGCGGAACAGCCGATCCACCACGATGCGCAATTCTCCGAT
Organism: Gammaproteobacteria bacterium; assembly: GCA_026713405.1. Next base: position 929 of record JAPOON010000652.1, on the reverse strand, counting down.
ATGCTGCGACCAGCCGTAAAACTGTCGCTCAAGCTCCCCGTCAGCAATAATCCGGCCTTCATAGCCTGCCAGCAGATGCCAGCTCTGCTCGCTTTCGATGCCCTCGATCCAGCGTTGCATCGACGCGGGTGAGGTAACCTCCTCGCGGAGGTACAGCAGGTCGTCCTGGGGCAGGGAGCGATAAAATTCCAGCAGGGCCGGGGCATCTTCCGGGGTCATCGGCCACAACTCGATTTCCATGTCATTTTTCAGGATAACCGTCTGTGGATACACAGGTTCCTCCGGGCGGGTTTCAGTGAGGCGGGGACAGTCTGGCTGTCGCATCAAGTCTTGTACCAGGAAACGATCAAGGGAGCAACGACGCGGCAGGAGGTGAGGATGAAGCGGCAGGATACAGCGGCCGAGCTTCGGGTCGCCTGTTTGACGCCGCGGGCCGTGATGCCGCGCAAGGAATTTCCGGGCGACGCGGGCTTTGACCTGACAATTCCCGAAGATCACCTGTTGGCGCCAGGCGTGCCCCTTCGAATCGATTTGGAAATCGTCCTTGAGATTCCCGGTGGCTGGTACGGCCAGATCCTGGGCCGCAGTTCGGTTTTTCAACGGGGCCTGTCCGTTCATCCAGGGGTCATCGATTCCGACTATCGCGGTTCCGTACAGTTGCTGGTGGAGAATCGCAAGGCAGAGCCTCTTCAGGTACGAGGCGGCGAGCGTCTTGCGCAGTTGCTGATTCTGCCCGTGCCGCAGATTGGCTTACGCCGCATTACCGTCGGGGGGATCGAATCGACTCGTCGAGGGGAGGGCGGTTTTGGAAGCACCGGGCGCTGAGCAGGGTCCGTCTGACTGCAATGCTTGACACCCCTGAATGGCGGCCCTTAGGATACGCCGATTCAACCAGCCAACTTCTGCATCGCCGCGGCAGGGATGTGTAG
>JAPOON010000651.1 GCA_026713405.1 Gammaproteobacteria bacterium | reverse complement strand
CGGAACCACCACCATTTCCGGCCCGTCGCCGCCCGAGGAAATCTCATCGGAAAAGTCATCGGTCCCCAACGGGCGTTCTGGAATTTTGACAATAAAGCGCCCGAGATCGGCATCTTGAGATCGGTCGAAACTCGCCGCCCGCGCCTCCGTAAAGATTGCAGACACGGGAACAAGCAGCGCCCACAGGCACACGGAATGGAATGCGAAGCAGGTGCGTGTGTCGGCCATACCCTGTTCCCACCCGGTCCCAACCCGGCGCGGCTACGACAGGAAACTACACAATTCTAACCATCATCCCACACGGTAGGGAGAAACCAAGCCAGCGGTTGCCTACCGACAGCATGCGTCGAAAGTCTGATTGGGCCGGTTTGCCCGGTTCAGCTCAACGGCAACGTGCCGTCGATGAACTCACAGCCGCGCCGCGCCCTGACCACCGCGTTCCAGCCATCGAAGTCGCGCAGGCGCACTACGCAGACAAACTCGCGATAGACCGGCTTCTTGTGCAGCGGTGGCGCGAAAATCACCGTCGGCTTGGGGGGGTGCACCTCCGGCTGGTAATCATGCTGGTCCCTCGGCGAAGAGAGCGGATGAATCGCCGGGTCCGAGGAATCGGCCACCGGCACCCTTCCGAACAGCGCGTAGTTCGCCAACCCCAGTTCGTACAGCAGCCCGGCCAACTCCCAGGTGGTGAGGTGAAACGTGTGGCCGTGCCAGTCTGACCAGTAGAACTTGAACCCCTGGGTGGCCAGCGCCTCATCCGCATCAAAATACGGGCCCTGAATGTAAATGAAGTCTGTGGCTACCCTTGCGGCAGACTCGATGGTCTGTCGCACCGTATGCAGGCCGGGAAGGTGTTCCAGAATGTGGCTCATTACCACAAACCGCACCGAATCGGCCGGCATGTCCAGGCTTGTGATGTCCGCTTCCAGGCAGGCGTAGCCCAGGCTTTGCATCCGGGCGACCTTGGCGCCGTCCTTGTCTACCCCCAGCCCGTTGCTGCCGCCCAGGCTCCTTCTGGCGAAGTCGATGCTGCCGCCTTTCGAGGCGCCGAAATCCAGAAAGTCGATTTCAGTAAGGTCTGTAGCCGTCGCCAGATCGTTCACCCGGCACCTCCCTGAACTGTCCAGTCAATGGTACGCGCTTGCAGGTCGCCCCGGCGGTCTCGCTCGCCTGCCGCACCTACGCCGCCCTTATCCGCTCCACGAGATCGTCGCGCAGGGAAGATCCGGCGCGCCAGTTCCCGTACCCGCAGATGTCCCGGAACTTTGCGCCGGTCGCGTTTCCGGAGAACCGGGGCAATGCCGCGCCGGCGAAGTCCCGCGTGCGCATGTACGCCCGTTCCGCAAAGAAGATGGCGCCCACCAGGCCGTACAGCATCTTTACGCTGGCTGAAGAGAACGGCTCGACGGGCAATTGACCGAGGGCTTCGAGTTTTTCACGGCTCACCACCCCCCGCAGACAGTCGCCGTGGTCCAGGCAGAAGGCTACCAGCTCGTTCCGGTAGCGGCGATAGCCATGGAATTGCCAGGGGAAGTTGCGCTCTACATCGACGTTCATCGGCCTGGTTGGAAAGCCGAGTTCCCTGGCGCGCGCTTCGGTGGGCGCGGCCCACCGGTTGTTAAGGAACGGGATTCTGAGCAGATTCTCGTCGCAATGGCGCATTATCTCGAAGTGGATGTGTTCCGCTACGTCTTCCAGCCCCAGCACGCACCTGGCCAGCTCGAAATCCAGCAGCAGGGGGAACTGGGTGGATGTGCTGTTGCTGAAATGCGCGCATCCCCAGTTCGCCAGCCGCGCCTCAAGGTAGAAGGCGCAGGTGAGGTTGACGACCTCTCGATCCTTCAGATACCTCAGCTCTCCGTCCAATACGGATTCGTGAAAGTCCCGGCACTCGTCGCTAAGTATCTTCAAGCGGTCGTAGCGCGCGAAAAGGTTCAGCGCCTTCACCGCGGCGCCGGGCCCCTCCAGGATGGCGGGCGGGCCCCATTCCTGCCGGTAGATTTCGCCGCCACCCCCCATGATGATCGCGTAGTCCGCGCACATATTCGCGGGCTCGGGCCTGCCATCGTACGGCGTCAATTGTCCGGCGAACACGAATGCCGACCTGGCCAGGGCGTCGACGAACCGGGGCGCGTCCAATTCCGCAGCCGCCTTGGTTCCATGCCGCACGGCGTGCCGGTCGGCAATGCCCAGCGCCGGCGCCAGCTCACGTGCCACCAGTACGTCGCCGTTGGTATCCGATCCGTTGGTGGTGAATTGCGTCACGCCGTCGAGGTGCCCGCTCTTGGCAAGAATTGCGCTGATCGCCCGCGTATCCCGCCCGCCCGTCAGGTGCGACCGAAACTCGATGCCCTGGTCCCGGCACCATCCCAGCCGCTTTTTCATCGTCTGCACACATCGGCCGTAGTCGATGGCCTCGAACGAATTCACCTTGTCGGGGCGGTCGAAGTGCATGGGCGAAAACGGGGCGATGTCGGCGCTGCCTACGGCGAACGGTTCCCGTCCCAGCGTTACTTCAATGCGATGGCCGGTGCGCAGCCGGCGCACGCCGGCGAACGGGGTTCTGTCGCCCATGACCATGGTTGTCGCCGCAATCCAGCACAACGTAGGGGTGTCGACTTCGTGGCGTGCCGGAAAGCCGGGGCGCAGGGCGCCAACCAGCCCGGGCAAATTGCCCACGGCGAAAAAATCGTCGGTGTCCAGATAGAAGCAGGAACTGTAGCCGCTGAAATCGGCAAAGGCGCTGACGCCCTGCGGGCTGAGCATGCCCAAACTGAAGGTTCCGCCCACGTTTGCGAAAACGTATTGCGAGCCCTGCCGGCGTACGCAGGCCGCCAGCTTCTCGGGCACAGATGCTTCAGCGTCGGAAATCGCCTCCAGGGTCGGCACGCCCGCAACGGCAACGAAGCTGTCGTCGTTCAGGGCAAATGGGGCCTCGATGCCCCACGACCTGGTGTTCGCCGATACGCTCAAGGTCCATGCGCCCGTGTCATGCCGGTGAAACAGCACCTGGTCCGGCTTGTAGTAGAGGTGCTGGGCAATGGCGGCACGAACGCGGCCGGGCACCTGGTAGTTGGCCCTGCGGTTACGGGGGAGTGCGATCAGCCAGTGGCTCAGCATCAGGCACGGTCCACGCCGCGGGAGGACTCCGCCGGCCGGCGACGCATGAGGTCACTTCTCACTTGACTTCGACGATTCCGTTCCGGCGGCTTCGGCGAGCCGTTGCCAGTTGAAGCTGCTGGAGCGGCGGCCGTCCCGGTATTGCTTCACCACGTCGAGCAGGGCGTCGGTAACCACGGGCGGGCTTCGCCGGAACAGCAAGCGCCTGGGCAGCGTGACCAGGGAATGCCCCAGCCGCCAGCGGCGGCTGCCGATGATGAGCTGCAATCCGTCGGCCAGCCGGTCGACCAGCTTCACCAGTTCGCCGTTATCTGCCCTGGCCTGGCTGACCATCGCCCTCAGGTGCGCGATTCGGTCGCGGCTTTGCCTGTTGGTGTCGATCAGGCGCTGCCTCTCCAGTTGCAGGCGTTCGACCACCCGGGTCGCGCCTGCGAGTTCCCCCCGTACCCCGGCCAACTCGCTTTTTTTGTCTTCCAGAAATTTGGCCTCCTGCCGTTGCCTTTCTGAAAGTCGGGCGTGTTCCCCTGAAAGTCGGGCATGCTCCTCTTGAAGTTTCCCGAAACTGGTTCGCACGGGCAGTAGTTCGGCTTCCCGTTGCCGCAGGTCTTCATTGTCATGCTCCAGCAGCGCCACGCTCTGCCGGGTTGCAGCCAACTGTTCCCGCGTTTCGGCAAATTCAGCTTCAACGCTGAACAATCGGCTTTCGGACTTTCGCAGCCCGTCGTTGTCCTGTTCTAGCAGCACGCACCGCCGTTCGGCGGCGGCGAGTTCATCCCGGCAGGCGTTCAGGTCGAATTGCAGTTCGCTGCGCGTGGCTTCGAGCTTTTCGTTTTCTTCGGTCAGGTACTCCAGGCGTTGTGCCTGTCGGGCCACCTCCGCATCGAGCTGCTTTCTTTGCTGCTGAGTGTCCGAGAAACGCTTTTCCACCTGAGCAAGCCGGTCCTGCACATCTTCCAGCGTTCCCTGGCTTGCTGAATCCGGTGCTTTCAACGTGGTTGCCATCCCCTGTGTCTTCGGTCCAAAGCTCCTTTGTGGGCCATCCGCCGATATTCACCCGTGGCCTTCTGACGTGACGCGGAACAGATGCCCGACTCCCGGCAACCTCCCAT
>JAPOON010000650.1 GCA_026713405.1 Gammaproteobacteria bacterium | reverse complement strand
CGTGGCCAGGCCTTTTTCCGCATTCCCTCCGACGGTTCGAGCCCCCAGACCATCTCGACCTTGTCCGGGTTGTAGTGTTCGATGTTGTGACCCGAACCCATCCCCACTTCGAGAACCCGGCCCTCGGCCAGGGGAACCACCTTCTCGCGTTGCTTGCGTACAGGTTTTACTCCGCAGCCGGAATTGATCATGTGCGGCAGTATGTGGTTTTCGTAGAAGCCCATGGAATACCTCCGTTGGCTGGCCGGGGCTTGCGGTCTTGCAAGCCTCTCGGCCGCTTGTTGGCGGATACGGTTTTCGGGTGAGTCAGTTCGCACCCGGCCACCGCGATTTCATCAAGCTGGGGCATTGGCCCGTCAGCGTATCAGGTTGAGCTTTCCTGCCAGGTTGCAATCAGTTGATCGTACGGAACGGTGCGTCCCGGCGGCTTCTCGTTCTCCAGGCGGGGTTTCGGCGCACCGGGCCGCCTAAGCCATTCGTCAGCATCCGTTTCCGGGTTGAGTTTCGGCCCGCAGTCGCCCTGGATGCCGATGCGTTCCAGCCGCGCCAGCACGTCATCCTGTTGCTGCGCCAGGGTGTCCATGGCGGTCTGCGGGGTGACGGTGCCGCTCACCGCGTTGGCGACGTTGGGCCACCAGAGCTGCGCGAGCTTCGGGTAGTCGGGCACGTTGGTACCCGTCGGCGTCCACAGCACCCGCGCCGGGCTGCGGTAGAACTCCACCAACCCGCCGAGCCGGGGCGCCTCCCTTGCCATGGCTTCGGAACGCAGGTCGGAATCCCGGATGGGGGTCAGACCCACCAGCGTCTTCTTCAGCGAGACGGTTTTCGACACCACGAATTGCGCATACAGCCAGGCTGCCTTGCGCCGCTCCAGCGGCGTGCTCTTCAGGAACGTCCAGGAACCGGCATCCTGGTAGCCCAGCTTCATTCCTTCCTCCCAGTAGGGGCCGTGCGGCGACGGAGCCATGCGCCATTTCGGGGAGCCGTCTTCGTGCACCACCGCGAGGCCGGGCTCGATCATGTCTGCCGTGAAGGTGGTGTACCAGAAGATCTGCTGGGCGATGTGGCCCTGGGCGGGCACCGGGCCCGCCTCGGAGAACGTCATGCCCTGGGCTTCCGGCGGGGCGAAGCGCTTCAGCCATTCCATGTACTTGCGCAGGGCGTAGACTGCGGCCGGCCCATTGGCCGCGCCGCCGCGGCTGACGGAAGCACCCACCGGCCGGCACCCTTCGGCACGGATGCCCCACTCGTCCACCGGCGAGCCGTTGGGAATGCCGGAATCGCCGGCGCCGGCCATGGACAGCCAGGCATCGGTGAAGCGCCAGCCGAGGGACGGGTCCTTCTTGCCGTAGTCCATGTGGCCGTACACCCGCTCGCCGTCCAGGGTCTGCACCCTTTCGGAGAAAAACTCGGCGATGTCTTCATAGGCCGACCAGTTGACCGGCACCCCCAGCTCGTAGCCGTAGGTGTCGCGGAAGCGTTGGCGCAGGTCGTCGCGGGAGAACCAGTCGTACCGGAACCAGTAGAGATTGGCGAACTGCTGGTCGGGCAGTTGATAGAGCTTGCCGTCGGGCCCGGTCGTGAAGCTCCTGCCGATGAAATCGTCGATGTCCAGGGTGGGCAGGGTGACGTCGGCTCCTTCGCCGGCAATGAAATCGGAGAGCGGCACGACGTATCCGTAGCGGGAGTGGGTGCCGATCAGGTCGGAGTCGTTGACGTAGGCGTCGTAGACGTTCTGGCCGGACTGCATCTGGGTCTGCAGTTTTTCGATCACGTCGCCTTCCTGGATCAGGTCGTGGGTGACGCGGATGCCGGTGATTTCCTCGAAAGCGCGGGCAAGAACCTCGGATTCGTACTTGTGGGTCGTCAGCGTCTCCGAGACGACGCTGATGCTCATGGCGCGAAACGGCGCCGCGGCCTCCGTGAACCAGGCGAGTTCCCCGAGTTGCTGTTCCCGGGAAAGGGTGGACGGCTGGAACTGTTCGTCTGCCCAGCGCGCGGCATTGGCGGCGTAGTCGGCGGATTCACGAGTATCCGCCGGCTGATATTCGCTGCCGCAGGCAACCAGCGCTGTGATTGCCAGAACGGCAAGGCAAACTCGTCGAATCATGGGTACCTCGACCCCTGGCGTACTCGCTGTGGCGGCAGCAGGTTAACAAAAGAGCGAACGTGCGTCCCGAATCTGCGCGACTTCCTACGGCTCAGGCGCGCACCTCACACCCGCTCTCATCGTACATCCAACCGTTGTTCCCCGCGCTTTAGCGATACACCCCAATCAACCCGTTGATTTTAATGGACTTTTGAGAGGGTGTCGAGAGCCGGTACTACTTTTCAAAATCCTTTGACGGAGAGGTCAAAAGCACCGCCAAGATCCGAAAAGCGACCTGGCGAGACTCGCGAATCGGGCCATTATTGCATGACACAGGACATGCCGGGAACGCCACCGCCGCCACCGTGTCAACCTGCTGCGCAGGTCCTCCGCTGGCGCTGCGGTCCTGGCGGATGACACGCCGCCG
>JAPOON010000649.1 GCA_026713405.1 Gammaproteobacteria bacterium | reverse complement strand
GTTAGCGGGGATGCCCAGGCTTCGTCGATTGGTTTCAGCACCAGGAAGATCTCGTCGAATGCGGTTTGGTAGGTGGCCAGGGCCGTTTCCAGCATGGTGCGGCCGTCTGCCAGCGCGAACCTGCGCTTGTCGCTGCCGAAACGTGAGGAAGCGCCCGCCGCCAGGATTACGGCGCCGCCGGCGAGCTTGCCGGTCAATGGCCTCAGCCGGCAGCGGCCCGGGCGAGTTGACGCCGGCTTGCCGCTGCCTGTTCGGCCCGGATGGCGAGGATTTCCGCCATTACCGCAACGGCGATCTCCGGGGGTGTCTTGCTGCCGATGGGCAGGCCGATGGGAGCGTGCAGCCGGGCGATCTCGGCCGCGCTCATCTCGAGTGCCCGAAGCCGTTCCCGCCGGCTGGCGGAGGGGCGTGTCGAACCCATGGCGCCGACGTAGAAGGCATCCGTCTTCAGCGCTTCCATCAGGCCCATGTCGTCGATGCGCGGGTCGTGGGTGAGGGCGGCGATGGCCGATGAGGGGTCGTTGGCGTGGGCCCGGACCGCATCGTCGGGCATGTCGTTGACGAGGCGCACCCCGGGCACGTTGAAGTCGTTCAGCAGGTGTTCGCGCGGATCGCAGACCGTGACCTCGTAGTCGAGTTTCTGGGCCAGTTCGGCAAGGTATTTTGAAACCATGCCGGCGCCGATGATGAAGAGCTGCTGGCGCGGCCCGTAGGTGTGCTCCAGCACCTCGGTGCCGGGGTTCCAGGCCAGGGGTTCGTAGGCGTCGACATCGGCGTGATCGAAGGTGCGCCGTTTCAGGTCTACCCGCCGGCGGACGGTTCGGCGCGCTTCCAGGCGATCGCGCAGGTGGCGGAAGTGCGAGCGGTAGGCGTTGGTGGGATCGAGAGGCTCCACCACCACGTACAGATGGCCGCCGCAGGGCAGGCCGAGCTTCTCGGTCTCTTCGGCCGTAATGCCGTATTGAAAGAACTGGGCGTGACGGTCGGCCAGCTCGCCGCGCTGGAGCTTCTCGAGCAGGTCGTCCTCGACACAGCCGCCGGACAGCGAGCCGACGAGGTGGCCGTCCGGATCGCAGGCGAACAGCGAACCCACCGGGCGGGGAGATGACCCCCAGGTCTGGACGACGGTCGCCAGCCAGCAGCGCCGCCCGTCATCGAGCCACGCGTTTACCTGGTTCAGCACTTCATTGTCGACGGCTTGCATGAAAACCCTATCCGGTCGGCCGTTACACGAGGTTGGGCGGATTATAAGCCGGTTCGAGCTCTCGTCTAAGCGGTACCTGGCACGAATTGTGTAGTGTCGCCGGTGCCGCTTCACCGCAATCCGGGAGCGCGATGCCGGAATTGCTCCCGATCACTGGTCAAAGACGGAATCGGGATATGATCGTATTGATGGAAACCCATTCAAAGCACACCCCCGAGGAGCAATCATTGGCCAAGGAAGCAGCCCCGAAAACGATCTATCTCAAGGACTACCGGCCGCCGGCCTGGCGCACGGAGGAGACGCATCTCGAATTCGACATTCGCGAGGGCACCACGGAGGTGAGGTCGCGGTTGCGCGTGCGGCGTGATCGGGAGGCTGGCGACGCGGTGCCCCTGGTGCTGGACGGCGCGGAACTCGAGTTCGTCTCGGTGTCCGTCGACGGCAGGCCGCTGTCCGGCAACGAGTACCGGGTCGACGACCAGTCGCTGGAACTGTTTTCCCTGCCGGCGTCCTGCGAGGTGTCCATCGTCAACCGCATCGTGCCGGAGAAGAACACCGCCTGCGAAGGGCTGTACCGGTCGGGGTCGATGTACTGCACGCAGTGCGAAGCCGAGGGTTTCCGCAAGATCACCTACTACCAGGACCGTCCGGACATCCTCTCGCGGTTCACCACCACCATCATCGCCGACTCCGAACGGTTTCCGGTGCTGCTCTCCAACGGCAACCTCGTCGAGGAGAGCGAGGCGGACGGACGGCGCCGCGTGACCTGGCAGGACCCGTTCCCCAAGCCGAGCTACCTGTTTGCCCTGGTGGCCGGCGACCTGGCACTCATGACCGATGCGTTCACCACGGCGAGCGGCCGCGAGGTGGAGCTGCGCATCTACTCCGAGTCCCACAACATCGGCCAGTGTGAATACGCCATGGGCGCCCTGAAGCGTGCCATGCGCTGGGACGAAGAGCGTTTCGGGCGGGAGTACGACCTCGACATCTACATGATCGTGGCGGTGGAGGACTTCAACATGGGCGCCATGGAGAACAAGGGCCTGAACGTGTTCAACACCTCCTGCGTGCTCGCCTCGCCGGACACCGCGGTGGATGAGGCTTACCTGCGTGTGGAAGCGGTGATTGCCCATGAATATTTCCACAACTGGTCGGGCAACCGCGTAACCTGCCGCGACTGGTTCCAGATCAGCCTCAAGGAAGGATTCACGGTATTCCGGGATGCGGAATTCACCGCGGACATGCACTCGCGCACGGTCAAGCGGATCGAGGACGTGTCAGACCTGCGTTCCCGCCAGTTCGCCGAGGACAGCGGACCCATGGCGCACCCGGTGCGACCGGATTCGTACATGGAGATCTCCAACTTCTACACATCGACCGTCTACGAGAAGGGTGCCGAGGTGGTTGGCATGATCCGTACGCTGGTCGGGGAGGAGGGGTTCCGCAAGGGTACGGACCTCTACTTCGAGCGGCACGACGGGCAGGCGGTGACCACCGAGGATTTCGTCGTTGCCATGGAAGAGGCCAACGGCATCGATCTTGCGCAGTTCCGCCGCTGGTATTCGCAGGCCGGCACCCCGGTGCTGCGGGTTGCCACCGAATGGGGGGAGGGCGCGTTCGCGCTGACCATTGAGCAATCCTGCCCCGCCACGCCCGGGCAGCCGGTCAAGGAGCCGTTCCACATCCCTCTGCTCGTCGGGCTGGTCGGAGAAGGGGGCGAAGAACAGGTCGACGAACGAATCGAGGTGCAGAGCGATGCTGACTGGGAACGGCGCGG
>JAPOON010000648.1 GCA_026713405.1 Gammaproteobacteria bacterium | reverse complement strand
GCCGCACATAGGCCCGCTTGCCCGCATCGACCACCACGTCGATGCTGACCGTGCCGTCTTCCTTGACGCGCGGGATGCCGCCGGCGCTGGCGAACGTATAACCGGAATTGCCGAGCGCTGCCTCGAGGCGCTCTTCGGTGGCCGTCAGCCAGGCCTGGGAGAACACCTGCCCCGGCTCGATCAGCATCAGCGGGCGCAGGTCTTCCGGCTTCACGTCGTTCAGTTCGCCGAGCAGGTTGACCTCGTCGATGGTGTACTTGTCGCCTTCCTCCACATTCATGGAGATGTAGACCTGGCGCTTGTCGGGGGTGATGCTCACCTGGGTGGAGGTGAGCTCGAATTCGACGTAGCCCCGGTCCTTGTAGTAGGACTCCAGCTTCTCCAGGTCTCCGGTGAGCTTTTCGCGGTTGTACTTGTCGTTGTTGCGGAAGAAGGAGAAGAGGCCCGGGTGCTGCAGTTCCATCTCGTCGAGCAGTTCCTTCTCGGGAAAGATGGTCGCGCCGACCACGTTGATGTGCCGGATGCCCGAGGTCTTGCCCTCCTCGATGTCGATGCTGATGGCTACCCGGTTGCGGGGCAGTTCCTCGATGTTCGTCTCGATGGAGGCGCCGTAGCGGCCCTGAGAAACGTATTGCCGTTCCAGTTCCAGGCCGACCCGCTCCAGGGTCGCCTGCTTGAATATCTCGCCTTCGCTCAACCCCTGCTGGGTCAGGCCCTCGAGCAGGGCCTCGGTCTTGATCGCCTTGTTGCCGTCGATCTCGATGGACTCGATGGCGGGGCGTTCGACCACCGAGACGACGAGAACGTCGTCGTCGCGCGCCATGCGGATGTCATCGAAGTACCCGGAGGAGAAGAGCAGGCGGATGAGCTGGCGCACGGCCACCTCATCGACGGTATCGCCGACCTGCACGGGAAGGATGTTGAACACCGTTCCTGCGGACACCCGTTGCAGCCCCTGCAGGCGGATGTCCGAAATGGTGAACGCCTGCTGTGCCCAGCCTGCTGCCGGCAGCAGCAGGGCGCAAACAAACGCGAGAACGGCACCTGCCCGCCGTACCATCTGCATTGCCCCGGCCACTACAGGAACCTCGCGATGTCGTTGATGAGCACCAGCATGATGATACCGCCCACGAACAGCAGGCCGACCTGGGCTCCGACAAGCTGGACCCGTTCCGGCACCGGCCGGCGCCCGATCAGCTCGGCCAGGCAATAGAGCACATGGCCCCCGTCGAGCATGGGAATCGGTAGCAGGTTCAACACCCCGAGCGAAATGCTGAGCAGCGCGAGAATGCCGACGTAGACCCGCCAACCGGCCTGGGCGGAGTCTCCGGCCACCTTGGCAATGGTGATCGGCCCGCCCAGGTTGCGCACCGACACTTCGCCGATGAACATCTTTTTCAGGTGGCTCAGCATCAGGACGGTTTTCGAACCGGTTTCCGAGAGGCTCCTCGGAATCGCTTCCAGCAACCCGTAACGGACCTCGTTGGTCGCCCAGCCGACGCCCACGAAACCGATCTGTGTACCATCCTCCAGTTCACGGCGGTCCGGCGTCACCGACAGGCTCAGCATCACGCCCCGCCGGATCACGGTCCATTGCGTCGCCCGCCCCGGGGCCGCCTGGACCTCATCCACCATGTCTCTCCAGTCGCCCACCGGCACCCCGTCGATCGCCGTGATGCGGTCCCACGCCTGGACACCGCCCCGGAAGGCAGGACTGTCCGGCTGTACCAGGCCGACGACCGCCAGGTGGGCGGGCATCAGGCCCAGATCGTCCAGCAGGTCGGGGTCTGCGACACCCCGGAGCCAATTGCGGATGGGAATCGCCACGTCGGAGGCGGCATCATCGCCGAACTCGCGGACGCCAAGTTGAATTTCGCCGGTGTCCCCCAGCCGGTTCGACAGCGCCAGGACCACTTCCTGCCAGGTCTGCACCGGCTGGCCGTCCACGGCGACGATTTCCCGGTAGTCTTCCAGGCCCGCTTCCCAGGCTGGGCTTGTCTGCTCCACCTCGCCGATCATGGGGACGAGGTTGACGGTGCCCGCCACCGCCAGCCACCAGTACGCGACGACCGCCAGCACGAAGTTGGCGAGTGGGCCCGCCACGGCGATCGCCATGCGCCACCAGACACCAAGCTGCGTGTAGGTTACATCGCCCGGCTTGACCTCCACGGCCGCATCGGTATCGCGTTCGTCGAGCATGCGCACGTAACCGCCCAGGGGTATGGCGGCCAGGGCGAACTCGGTGCCGTGCCTGTCGAAGCGGGACCAGATGGGTTTGCCGAAGCCGACGGAAAAACGCAGGATGCGGACCCCCGACCAGCGCGCCACCACGAAATGGCCCAGCTCGTGAATGGTGACGAGGACACCAAGCGTCACCAGGAATGCCAGGGGATATATCAGCATACTTCAGCCATTTCGTTCATCAGCGGGCTTTCTTCTTGACCAGTGGCCCAATGTTGATAGGCGGGCCTCTCAAGCCCAGGCCCGACCGGAGGATTCGAACGCATGTTATCCGATCTCGGAACCCGCGGTCGAACCTGCAATTTCCGCAAAACCCGTGAGCCCCCCGCCCTCAGACGCTGCCGAGAATGACGGCAAAAGCGGGAAGGACCGGCAGGGCGGAATCGATGCGGTCGAGCACTCCCCCATGCCCCGGCAACAGGGAGCCCGAGTCCTTGACGCCGTAAGTCCGCTTCAGCAGGCTCTCCATCAGGTCGCCGAAGATAGAGCCGGCGAGCAGCACCAGGGTAATCGCCACCCAGACCCACCCGATCACCCCGGTCACGGCCAGGGCGCCGATGCAGGCGCCGCCACCCAGCGCCGCTCCGCCCAGCACGCCTTCCCAGGTCTTTCCCGGGCTGAGGGTCGGGGCCAGCCGCCGCTGTCCGAATCGCATGCCGGTGAGATACGCGCCTATGTCGGCACCCCAGATCAGGGCGAACACCCACAATAGCCAGTGGCTTCCGTTGGGCTCCGCGCGAATCGCCACCGCGCCCGACCAGGCGCCCCAGACAACGAGAACGCCCAGCACCGCCGCCAGCCAGCGCCGCTCGAGCAGGCGCCGGCACGACGGCCAGGTGAATATTGCGCCAATGGCGAAAATCCAGATGACGACACCCAGCCACAGCGCCGCTGCCTGCAATTCAGCGACCGCATAGGCAGCGGCGGCGAGAACGGCATAGGCGGCGGTGAAGGCCCAGCGCTGCGCGACGGAATCCCACCGCGCGAGGCCGGCCCACTCGTAGACGCCCAGGGCGCCCGCCGCGGCAAATATCAGTGCCGAGAAGGGTGGGCTCAGGTAGATGGCGCCCACTGCTGCCGGCAGCAGGCACAGGACGGTAACGGTCCGGCGGCGTCGCTGGCTGCCGATGGCGCTACTCCCGGCAACCGAACCGGCGCTTGCGCTCTTCGAAAGCGCCCAGCGCGCGAACCAGTTCCTCCTCGTCGAAGTCCGGCCAGTACGTATCGGTGAAATGGAACTCGGTGTAGGCAAAGTCCCAGAGCAGGAAATTGCTGATGCGCTGATCGCCGCCGGTGCGGATGCACAGGTCCGGCGCCGGCGCCGGTGACAGCGACAGGAACGACTCGAAGACCTCCTCGTCGATCCGGTCCGCATCCAGTCTCCCTTCCTCGACGGCCCGCGCCATGGCCCGCGCCGCTTCGGTGATGTCCCATCGCCCCCCGTAATTCGCCGCGATGTTCAGATTCATCTCGGCGTTCCGCCGGGTCATGGATTCGGCACGGTTCATCTGCATCTGCAGGTCCGCCGGGAACCGGGCCCGGTCGCCGATGATGCGCAGGCGCACCTCCCGGCGATGCAGTTCGTCCAGATCGTTCTCGAAAACGTTGCGCATCAGGCCCATCAGCAGATTGATCTCGCCCTGGGGCCGCTGCCAGTTCTCCGTGCTGAACGCGAACAGCGTCAGGCAGCGGATACCCTGTTCGGCACAGGCTTCCACCACGGGGCGCACGTTACGGGCGCCGGCCCGGTGCCCCATGGCCCCCGGCAACCGGCGCTGCCGGGCCCAACGGTGATTGCCGTCCATGATGACGGCAAGGTGCCGGGGCAGCCGGACGGGCTTGTATTGAAGGGCGCTGGCCGGTAACTCCGACATCCGCCGTCAGATCTCCATCAGATCCGCCTCTTTGGCGGCGAGTGCGGTGTCGACCTCCTTGATG
>JAPOON010000647.1 GCA_026713405.1 Gammaproteobacteria bacterium | reverse complement strand
CGAGGCGGGGGAGCGAAGGTCGGGCTCGAAGGCCGCGTACCGGGTGCGGACGGCTTCCCAGTAGTCAGAGAGTTCCCGGACCCTGTCCGGATTGAGCCCGGTGTCCCGCGGTTGCCGTTGCAGGGCCTCGACCACGGAGCCGAGACAGGGTTGGGAGGTGAGTCCGGACATGCTGTCCATGGCCAGGTCGATGGCGTCCACGCCCGCATCGACCGCGGCCAGCAGGCTCGCGGCGGCGATGCCGGATGTATCGTGGGTGTGGAGATGTATCGGCAGCCCGGTGTCCGACTTCAGCACCTCGACCATCTCGCGAGCGGCCGCGGGTTTGAGCAGCCCTGCCATGTCCTTGATGCCGAGCACGTGGGTACCGGCATCGCACATTGCACCGGCCATGTTCCGGTAATAGTCCAGGTCGTAACGGCCCCGGTCCGGGTCGTGAATGTCGGCGGTGTAGCACATCGCCGTCTCGCAGATCGCCCCGTTGCGGCGCACCTCATCGATGGCGATGGTCATGTTTTCGACCGAGTTCAGCGGGTCGAAGATGCGGAGCAGGTCGACGCCGTTTTCCACCGCCTGGGCGACGAATCCCCGCACCACGTTGTCCGGATAATTGGTGTAGCCCACCGCATTCGACGAGCGCAGCAGCATCTGCAGCAGGATGTTGGGAATGCCGGCCCGCAGCAAGCGCAGCCGCTCCCAGGGGCACTCGCCCAGAAACCTGAGCGCCACGTCGAAGGTGGCTCCGCCCCAGCATTCCAGCGAGAAAAGCCCCGGCAGGTTGCGGGCATAGGCGGGGGCTGCCCGGACCAGGTCGTAGGTGCGCATGCGCGTTGCGAGCAGCGACTGGTGTGCATCGCGCATGGTCGTGTCGGTCACCAGGACGCGATCCTGTTCCAGCATCCAGCCGGCCACCGCGTCGGGGCCGCGGGCATCCAGTAGCGCCTTTGCGCCGCCGGTACCGGCGGCGTTGTGTAGTGCCGGCACCCGCGGAGTTCGGGCGTGCGCCGGCGGGGCAGGGCGCCCGGTCACGTCGCGATGGCCGTTGACGGTAACCTCGGCAAGATAGCGCAGCAGGCGGCTCGCCCGGTCGCGTGGCTTCGGAAAATCCAGTAACTCGGGATGTTCGTCGATGAACCGGGTCGTGACCGTTCCGTTGCGGAAGGTATCGTGACCGATCAGCCGGTCGAGAAACGCGATATTGGTGGCAACGCCCCGCACCCGGAATTCCCGCAATGCGCGCTGCATGCGATCGATGGCGGACTTCCGCGCCGGCCCCCAGGCCGTCACCTTTTCCAGCAGGGAGTCGTAGTGGCGGGTGATGACCGCACCGGAATAGGCCGTGCCCCCGTCCAGGCGGATGCCGAACCCGGTAGGGGCCCGGTAGGCCGTGAGGCGCCCGTAGTCCGGAATGAACCGGTCCAGCGGGTCTTCGGTGGTGATGCGGCATTGCAGCGCGTGGCCGCGCAGCACGATGTCATCCTGGGGCGGGCAGGGCGCATCCGCGTGGGTGCCGATGGTCGCCCCTTCCGCCACGCGGATCTGCGCCTGGACCAGGTCGATGCCGGTTACCTGTTCGGTCACGGTGTGTTCCACCTGGATGCGCGGATTGACCTCGATGAAGTGGAACTGCCCGGTATCCAGATCCTGCAGGAATTCGACCGTGCCGGCGTTGACGTAGCCGGCGTGCCGGGCGATCCGTAACGCGTGTTCCGCGAGTTGTTCCCGTTGGCCGGCACTCAGCCCCGGCGCCGGCGCGCACTCGACGATTTTCTGGTTGCGCCGCTGCACCGAGCAGTCCCGCTCGAAGAGGTGCACCACGTTGCCGTCACCGTCGCCGAGAATCTGGACTTCCAGGTGACGCGCCCGGCCTACGAAACGTTCGAAATAGATGCTGTCTTTGCCGAACGCCACCGCTGCCTCCCGCCGCGCGGCCAGGCAGGCATCGGCAAATTCGTCGGTATTGTCGACCCGCCGCATGCCGCGGCCGCCGCCGCCCCAACTGGCCTTGATGATCCCGGGAAAGCCGACCTCGGATGCCAGTTCCAGGGCCGCGTCGACATCGTCGGGGAGCATGTCGGTGGCGGGAACGGTCGGTACGCCCGCGCGGGCGGCGGCTTCCCGCGCGGAT
>JAPOON010000646.1 GCA_026713405.1 Gammaproteobacteria bacterium | reverse complement strand
TGAAGTTGGCCATCGATGCCGGGGAAACGGTGCATTTCAATTCGGGAGATCTTGAAGACGGCAATACCGAGAAAGGCCTGACCGGGAGCACCGGACCCACGGGTCACGACTGGCGCCTCATGTTATCGAGCGATCTGAAAATCGAGGTACTCGCCTACATCCGCACCCCGGACGGGTTCCTGACCTCGATGCACGACATCGTTCCAGCCGATGCCATGGAACATCATTCGGATGACATGGACCATGAGGAGGGCGGCGAAGGCGACCACGATGACGCTCCCGGGGATGACGATCATGGGGATGACGGTCACGGCGATGACTCAGACGGCGCCGAATACGAATACACCTACCGGGTGGCCATCTTCAACCCGGCTCGAAACATGAACCAGCGCAGCCAACTGCGCATCACGAACCCCGGTCACGACGACACCGATGTCCGTATCACGGCCACCGACGATCATGGCAACTCCACCGATACGCATGACGACGCCGATGACGACCACGGTGACTCCGACGACGATCACGGCCACACCGATGACGATCACGGGGACGACTCCGATGGTCATGACGACGAAGCTGTCGGCCATGTGAGCCTTTCGATCCCGGCCGGCACCTCGCGCACCCTGACCGCACTGGAACTGGAGTCCGGGCACGAAGACTTCGAAGGCGCCCTGGGCACCGGAGCAGGCAAGTGGCAACTGTTGGTCAAGTCGGAGAAACCGGTCACCCTCATGAGCCTGCTGTTGAGTCCGGCAGGCCACTTGACCAACCTCTCTACCGCGCCACACCGACAGCCCCGCAAAACCGCGGCGGAGGTCTTCCACGAATCAATCCACGAGCCGATCGTGCAGGCCAAGTGCATCAATTGCCACGTCGCGGGTGGCCAGTCCGAGCACACACGGCTTGTGTTCACCAGCGGCTCCGGGTCCGAGCAGGAACATGCGAACTTCAACGTGTTCCGGGACTTCCTGGCTTCGGACGACCATGACGAGCACGACCACGACGGCCAGACCCACAGGCAACTGATCCTCTACAAGATCCAGGGCATGAGTAATCACGGCGGCGGCGCCCAGGTGTCCGCCGACTCGGAGGACTTCCGGAACATGGACCGATTCCTGACGCTGCTGGAAGCCGAAGTTCGCGCTGCCGATGACGACGGCCACGACGACGATCACCACGATTAAATACCGCTATAGCGCCGCCTCCACCGACAGCGCGACGAGATGATTCCCGTACCTTGGGCTGGAACGCCCCAGCGTCAGTACATTGCGGATCGCGTCCACACCAACGCCATCGATGGCCCAGTCCGCGGCCCGGTAACGCTCGAAGTAGTAGCGCAGGACCAGGCTCGTCCGTGGGCGCCACGCATATCGGAGCCGCACATCGACGGAGCGATGCCGGGAGACCAACCCCGGAAAGCTCGATCGCACGGCGTCGAGCGATGTCTCGTAGTCCCCAGCGCCGTCGGAGTGGGCGTAGTCCGCCGTAAGATCGAGCGTGGGGTGCGGGAAGCCCTTTGCCGCGAAGCGCACCCCGGCGGTGGTGACCTTGTCTTCGGTATCGTAGAGCCAGTCCCGATCCGGAAACTGAACGCTGCCTGCCGTTTGCGACTTTCTCGACTGTACACCGTAGAACCCCGAGATCGACGCCGCCGGCGCCGGGGCGAAGGAGGCATCCAGGGTCCAGCCCCTGGTGAAGTCGCGCTGTAATCCCAACGGCGAATCGGGGTAGTCGTGCTCGCGGCGGTTCGCATCGAGTCCGATCGAAATACCGGAGGCCGCGGCATCGTAGCGAATGCCTCCGCTCCATTCGCTATCGTGGCGCTCAGCCTGGTAGAAACGGCGCGTCAAGGGGTTGTTGCGCGTGTTGGCCAGGAATTCGGACGCGTCCCGGTCGGCGCGGGTATGCTTGAGCCTCAATTGCCAGCCGGCGCCGATATCGCCGGTTACTTCCAGCCAGCCACGCAGCTCGTCGTTGCCGGCAATCTCCAGGTTCGTGCGCTCGTTGTCGAGATTGCGCAAGCCCGCCTCGATCCGGAACCGCCCGGGCATCCGGTATCGAAGCCTGACGTCCGTCCGCACGCGCTTGTAATCGTATCCCTCGGCTGCCACGGCGCCGGTCGCAAACAGATCGCCAAGCACAGGCGTGAGGATGAGGTCCCGGCGCCGGTCGCGACGTTCGTTGACCGCATGGGCAAAGCTCACTCGCAGCCGTGGGACAGGGCGGCTGACCAGGTTCACCGCGGCGCTCAGCAATTCCCGGTTCCCATCGAGGCCCGGCGCGCCGATAGGGGGCAGGTCGATGAATTCGTTCGACGAATACGCCACGAACGGCGCATCCTGCTTCGACTCGCTGTGGACGAACGTGGTGTTGAGGCGGGTTTTCAAGCCCATGCGCCATCTCGAGACGAACGACAGCGTAGTTGCCTCGTTGTCCGGCGCGGTGACGCTGCGGCCGTGAGCCACCGCCCCAGTGTACGGGTTGTCCCATTCCAGGACATCCGCGCCGTTGTTGAATTTCCGCCCGGAGTACCTGAGAGCCATCGAAACCATCCGGGTCTCGAAGTGAAGCCCGGCGCTTGCACCCTCGACCTGATAGTCGATGGATTGGGGGAGCGCGGTCGCCTGGTAGAAGAAGTCGCGGGAGGTCTCGTCCAGGCCCCGTTTCCGTTCATGGAAATACCCGGACCTGATTGTCAGTGCGGGAGTGAGGCTATACCAGGCGCCGATTTCCGAGCGGCGCCGTTGCGTGGCCAGCCTGACCGGTTCGCTGCTCTGCGCGAGTCGCCGCATCGCCGCCGTGCTGAATGCCGGCACCCAGTCGTCCGGCAGCGTCAGCGTCCCGGTTCCGGTGAAGGGTGACCGCCCGTCCCGGGCGACATTGCGCGGTGTTTCCCGGTGGCGCAACCGGATGCCGTAGCGTCCTGGTTTTTCGGCTCGCAACACGGCATCCCGAGAATCGAGCCCGAGATTCCGGCCCGCGAATTCCACCAGCAACCCGGATTGCGTGGCCAGTCGATAGTCGGCGTTCAGATCCAGGTAGCCGCCGGAGGTGTCGATGCCGTTGTCGCGGCCGAAACGCATCTCGCTACCCGTGGCGTTCAGCGCGCCGGCAGCCAGGGTTCCCGCCCCGGCGGCCGCCTTGTCGAATTCGCACAGCCGGCACGACCAGCGCCTGGTGTCGGCGTTGCCGTAATTGACGGCGAATTCGGCGGCTTCGGCCGACGAGACAGCCAGCAATGCGGCCAGGGCGATCCAGGCCAACACGGCTCGCTGCCCGTTACGAGTGTGGTGCAAGGTGCCGTGCCCGGTTACGCCTCGCTCATGAACTCGCCGCGGATGTGTCAATTCGGTTGGTATCACGCCTGAACGCGCCGTTCTCCGCTGCACACGATACTCGTCTCGGGAGGCCGACGCCCGTGTTCACCGGCGCAACAGATTGCCTGACGGATGATTGGATCCATGCACTCGGGAATGGCAGTTCAGGCAGGCGCTCGCGAACAGGAATTCGGCGCCGGGATCGGAGGGCAGCCGTTCCGCCAGGGCAGGCAGGCTGCGATGGCCTACCGACGAGTGGCAGGCCTGGCACAGGTGCGGCGCGCGCCGCACCAGGAGGGCCGGCTGATTGGAGCCGTGCGGCAGATGACAGATGCCACAATCCTCGGTGGCCGGCGGATGCTCCCACAGAAACGGCCCCTGCTTCTCGGCGTGGCAAGCGACGCAGGCCTGATTCAATGACGGCTCGCGAACAAGGGCATCGCCGGCACCGGAACCGCCGTGGGGGTCGTGGCAGTCCCGGCAGGCCAGTTGGTGCTCGCGCATGGGATGGGACGACAGCTTGAGAAGGTCGGCACGCACGTCGCGGTGACAATCGAGGCACCGTTCAGCCTGCCCCGTCTGAGTCCGCACCAGGTCGACGCGATCGTGGATCTGATGACAGTCGGCGCACGCCAGGTCAGCCTGTTCGTGGGCGCTGCCCGCCCAGCGCGAGCGGCCATAATTCTCGTGACACTCGAGACAGAAGTGATTCTGCAGTTCCGCCGACGCGTTGCGCCGCACACCGAAATTGACGATGGGTTCCCGCTTGTCGCCTTCGCGCAGCATGCGCCGGCCATGTTCACCGACGGGCCCATGGCAGGCCTCGCATTGCAAACCCGCCGGGAAGGACGAGGAGGCAGCATTGGCGAACGGCGAACCGTCGATGCCGGGGTGCCCATGTACGGTTTCGAAGACGGCGGCGGTCGAAAACGGCTCGCTGTCGTCGTGGCAGCCGAGGCAGGTATCGGCGCCCCGGGAGGAATAGGCTCCGGCCGAGAGCTTTGCCGCCAGGATCGCGTCGGCATCCTTCACAGGCTCACCTGTTACCGGCAAGGCGTAAACCAGCAGGATCACCATGCAAATGAAGGATGCCGCCAAGCGCGCAACGCCCTGGTTGATTGACCGGCCGGCCTCAGTAATTGCCGGCACTCACGTACAGTTCGATGATAGCCTGCTTGTCCGCCGCAGACAGCGTATCGTACTTTTCCTTCATCTTGTCCGACATTGCCCGGCGCCCGCTGTCGAAGTTGTCAAACTCCGCCACCAGGTACTCCCGCCATTGCCCGGCGCTCAACGGCAAGTCGGATTCGGGGTCGCTGCCCCCCTCGTAGTGGCACCTGTCGCACTTCTCCTCGTGGATTCGGGCTCCACGCCTGGCCAGGTCCGCATCGAACGGCTGGTCGTGCGGCCGCCACTCCCGGTTGGCGAAATAGATGACCACGGCCAGTTCGTCCTCTTCGGAAAGCGACTCGACAACCTCTTCCATGTTCGTCTCGGACCCGTCCGGCAAGGTGACGGTGCGCGCCTTTCTCAAGCCCATGCGGTAGGTATCCAGCAGGTCCATCGTGGCGAGCATCGAGAACCCCGCAATGGACGGGATGTCTGGAGTCTCGCTGTGGCCGCGTTCGCCATGGCATTCATTGCAACGACTCGCAACTTCCTCGCCCTGTAGGTGGCGCGTAGCCTTGGGCCCGGTGTCGGTCGAGTCCGATCCAACACCCTGAAGCGGGCCAATCAACCAGAGGATAATAAGCATCGCGGTCAGCACGCTGTCGCGATTGAAACAGCACGAGTGCCGGTGTTGGAACTTCATGAAGCGAGCCGCATCGAGCATCTCCGGGTGAATCGCATAGAATAAGTGAAAACAGTCCTGGCCCGTTGTTTGACCAGAGGATGAATTCGCATGACCGACGCCGAATGGAAACCGACCGCCTGTAACCTCTGCTATGCCAACTGCGGGGTCCTCGCCCGCATGGATGAGGAGACGGGGCGCGTAATCGAAAAGATAAAGGGTGACCGCGAGCACCCGGTTTCCAAGGGGTATCTCTGCAACAAGGCGTCGCGCATCAACTATTACCAGAACAACCGGGACCGGCT
>JAPOON010000645.1 GCA_026713405.1 Gammaproteobacteria bacterium | reverse complement strand
CGGCAGCTACGTCGACGGCCTTGGCGGCCGCGCGGCGCTTGGCCCTCTCCCACTGGTCGGAGCCGAGCCGGTGCAGCGGCGCGCCGGCGTCGCCGGCGCCCGTGTAGCGCGTGATGAGGTGCAGCGAAGTCACCGGCACGTACAGCTTGTCGCCGCCGGCGTATTCCAGCATCAGGAATTCGCTGACGAGTCCATCGACGCTGAGGGTCTGCAGACCCAGATAGCGGCCGATGCCGTGCTCCAGGTGGACGACGGGGGCTCCCGTGGAGAGTTCCGAGAGGTCGCGAACGATCTGCTCCGGGTCGACCACCCGGGCGCCGCTCACCCGTTCGCCGGTGGGCCGGTGGCCGAAGATCTGGGTTTCCGTCAGGACGATCAGTTCGTCGGCCCAGAGCCCCTGGTGCAGGGGCGCGGTTGCGATGCCGCAGGGTGCGGTTCCCGCAAGAAAGTCGGACAGGCCCGGGACGGTTTCGGCGCCAATGCCGGCCCGGGCGAGGAACTCGGACAGCACTTCCCGGCGCCCGACGGTCTCGGCCGTGAACAGGAAACGCGCGGACCGGTTGGCGGCCATGAATTCCCTGAGCCGTTGCGCCGGTTCCTTGAGCCGCGCGTTGGCCTGCAGGTCCGGCAGCATCCGCGAGCGGCGGCGCGTCCCGGCTCTTTGCCTCTCGCGGAGCGAGACCCGGGGATAGGCGCGCAGCCGCTCATGCAGGCCATCCGGAGTCAGGAAAAGGGCGTCGGGCTGGAGAATGGGGCGCTCGATGTCGTAAGCAAGGCTGTCGTGGCGGCTCTCGATGTCTTTCCGGAAGTGCTGGGCGGCATCGCCCAGGTCCGAGCGGTGCAGCAACAGCGTATCCGCGGGCAGATAGTCGAACAGGGTGGCAAGGCGGTCGAAGAACAGGGGCAGGTAGTATTCGATGCCGCCCGGGGGTATGCCGGCGGAAACATCCTTGTAGACGCTGCACGTGCGCACATCCACATCGAATGTCTCGTGCCAGCGGCTGCGGAAGCGGGCAATGGCGGCATCGTCAAGGGGAAACTCCCGGGCTGGTAGCATGCTTATGGCGCCTACCCGCTCGATGGTGCGCTGGGTGTCGGGGTCGAACAGGCGCAGCGACTCGATCTCGTCGTCCAGCATGTCGATGCGGATCGGGTTTTCGGCGCCCGCGGGAAAGATATCCATGAGCGAGCCGCGAATGGCGAACTCCCCCCGGTTTTCAACAGTCTCCACGGCCGTGTAGCCGGCGGCTTCCAGCCGGGCGCGTTCGGTGTGGGTATCGAATAAATCGCCGGCGGCCAGAACGAACGATTGCGCCTCCACGTACTCGGGCGGCGCCAGGCGCTGCATCAGCGCGGTAACCGATACGACCAGTACGCCACGGCGCAACCGCCCCAGGGCGCGGAGCGTCGCCAGCCGCTCGGAGGTGATGTCCGGATGGGGTGAGAAGACATCGTAGGGCAGCGTCTCCCAGTCTGGGAAATGGACGATTCCGTCTTCGCCGTCGGCGGAGAAGAAGGCGACTTCGTCGTGCCAGCGAACGGCGTCCTCGGCATCGTTGGCCACGATGAGAACCAGGGAGCCGTGCGCTGCGGCAGCCTGTGCGGCCAGGAAACCCCCGGCGGCGCCGAAGACATTGTCCCAGGTCAGACGCTGACCGGGCTCGGTGGGGAGTGTTTCGGCGAGGCGGAGATCCATGACCGGTGGGACTGCTGCGCTGGGCGAGCGGCGTATTCTACCCGCGTTGTGGCGCTCCCGCGAGGCTGGCAAATCAAAGGGTTGCGTAGTGGCAATGCTTCCTAATCGGGCGGCAAAACGGTAAAGTGCCGCTCGCGAACGCGTGCGCGATACAGCGGCGCAGGGGAGGGAACGGATTTCCTTCGCCAGTCAGCCTGCCAGAGCCGCCATGAAACCGACCGACATCCTGAATCCGAACTATTTCCACAAGGTGGTGGACTGCCAGTGGGCCTGTCCCGCGCATACGCCCGTGCCCGAATACATCCGGCTCATCGCCCAGGAACGATATACCGAAGCGTACATGCTCAACTGGGATAGCAACGTCTTTCCGGGCATTCTCGGGCGCACCTGCGACCGGCCCTGCGAACCCGCCTGCCGGCGCGTGCGCACCGAGGAGAAGCCGGTGGCCATCTGCCGGCTGAAACGGGTGGCGGCAGACCACAAGGGCGACATCACCCCCTACATGCCGCGCGTGCCCACCAGGAAGAACGGCAAGCGCGGGGCGCTGCTCGGCTCCGGTCCCGCCTCGCTGGCGGTGGCGCGCGACCTGCTGCCGCTCGGCTACGAAGTGCACATGTTCGAGAAAGACCCGGCCGGCGGCGGCATGATGCGCAGCCAGATCCCGGCGTTCCGGCTGCCGGCCGACGTGCTCGAGGAGGAGGTCGACCTCATCCTCGACATGGGCGTGAAATGCCACTTCGGCTACGAGATAACCAGCATGAAGGACATGCTGGCCATGGACTACGATGCCTACTTCGTGGGCACCGGCGCACCGCGCGGGCGAGACCTCGACCTGCCGGGCCGCGCGGAGGTCGACGAACACATCCACATCGGCATCGACTGGCTGGCGAGCGTCGCCTTCGGCCACACGAGCTCCATCGAGGGCAAGGTCATCGTCATGGGCGGCGGCAACACGGCCATGGACTGCTGCCGCACATCGAAGCGGGTGGGGGCGGAAAGCGTCACCGTGGTGGTGCGTTCGGCCTTCGAGGTGATGAAGGCGTCGGAGTGGGAAAAAGAAGACGCCATGCGCGAGGGCATTCCCATCGTCAACAACCGGCCGCCCAAGGAGTTCGTGCACGAGAACGGCAAACTGAAGGGCGTGGTGTTCGGCTGCGTCAAGCCTGTCGAGGGCGAGAACGGGCGCCTCAAGTACGTGCCGAGCGGCGAACCGGACGTGTTCCTGGAGGCCGACAAGATACTCATGGCCATCGGCCAGGAAAACCACTGCCCGTGGATCGAGCGCGACGCCGGCATCCAGTTCGACAAGTGGGACTGCCCCTTGCTGGACGAGGTGACCCTGCAGTCCACCCACCCCAAGGTCTTCTTCGGCGGCGACAGCGCCTTCGGGCCCGAGAACATCATCTGGGCCTCGGCCCACGCCCACCAGGCGGCAATCTCGATGCACCTGTTCTGCCAGGGCAAGGACCTCAAGGCAGACCGCCCGCCGGAGGGCGTCAACCTGATCAGCACCAAGATGGGCCTGCACGAGTGGAGCTACGATGCCGAGCACGACCCGGCGGCGCGCTACCTGGTGCCCCACGCCGACAAGAAGCAGTCGCTCGGCAACATCAAGATCGAGGTGGAACTCGGCTTCGACAAGCGTCTCGGCGCCCGGGAGGCGCAGCGCTGCCTGAACTGCGACGTGCAGACGGTATTCACCGACCGGCTGTGCATCGAATGCGATGCCTGCGTGGATATCTGCCCCATGGACTGCATCAGCTTCATCGAAAACGGCGAGGAGGAGGACCTGCGGCAACGGTTGATGGCGCCGGCCTCGAATACGGAACAGGACCTCTACGTTTCGGGCTCGCTGCCGACGGAGCGGGTGATGGTCAAGGACGAGGACCTGTGCCTGCACTGCGGGCTCTGCGCCGAGCGCTGCCCCACCAATGCCTGGGACATGCAGCGTTCCGTGGTGCATATTCCACAGCTGGGGTCCTACGCCGGGGAGGCGAGTGCCTGAGATGGTGACCTACAACGACTTCGTCATCCGCTTCGCCAACGTCAACGGCTCGGGCTCGGCAAGCGCCAACGGCATGTTCGCCAAGGCGATCTTCCGCATGGGCGTGCCGGTGGCCGTGCGCAACATCTTTCCGTCGAACATCCAGGGGCTGCCCACCTGGTTCGACGTGCGCGTCAACGAGGCGGGGCACCTCGGCCGCCGGGAAGGGGTCGACATCATGGTGGCCATGAATGCCGAGACTTACGCCGAGGATATCGAGAGCATCAAGCCGGGCGGCTATCTCTTCTACGACAACACCAAGCCGCTCACCGCAAACCTCAGGCGCAGCGACATCCGCGAGATCGGCATGCCGATCTCCGCCCTGCTGCAGCCGGAGTTCACCGACCTCAAGCAGCGGGGCCTGTTCAAGAACATCGTCTACCTCGGGGCGCTGTCGGCACTGCTGAACATCGAGTTCGAAGTGATCACCGGCATGGTCGCCACCCAGTACAAGGGCAAGGACGACCTGATCCAGCCGAATATCCATGCGCTGGAGATCGGGCGGCAGTACGCGCTCGACTACCTCAACGGCCCCATCGAGTACCAGTTGCGGCGCTCGGATGCGGTGGGCGACAGGATATTCATCGAGGGCAACACCGCGGCCGGCCTGGGCGCCCTGTACGGCGGGGCCACGGTGTGCGCCTGGTATCCGATCACGCCGTCCACCTCCATGGCGGAGGCATTCGAACGCTATGCGGGCAGGATGCGCATCGACAAGGCCTCCCGGCGACGGAAGTTCGCCGTCATCCAGGCAGAAGACGAGCTGGCGGCCATCGGCATCGTCATCGGCTCCGCCTGGAACGGAGCCCGTGCATTCACCGCCACCAGCGGTCCCGGCGTATCCCTGATGTCGGAATTCCTGGGTCTCGCCTACTTCGCGGAGATTCCGGCGGTGCTGTTCGACATCCAGCGGGCCGGCCCGTCGACGGGCATGCCCACCCGCACCCAGCAGGGCGACCTGCTGGCCGCGGCATATGCCTCCCACGGCGATACGCGGCACCCGCTGCTGTTCCCGTCGACGCCCAAGGAATGCTTCGACTTCGCCGCGGACGCACTCGACCTCGCCGACCGCCTGCAGACGCCCGTCATCGTGATGAGCGATCTCGACCTGGGCATGAACCCGGTGCTGTCGGAGCCGTTGGCCTGGGACGACGAGCGCCGCTACGACCGCGGCAAGGTGCTGTCAGAGCAAGACCTCGACGAGGTCCAGGAATTCGGCCGCTATCTCGACGTCGACGGCGATGGCATCGGCTACCGCACGCTGCCCGGCACACACCCGGAACGGGGCGCCTTCTTCACCCGCGGCGCATCCCGGGACGAGTACGCGCGCTACACCGAGGACCCGGACGCCTACCAGCGCAACATGGACCGGCTGCTGGAGAAATGGGCGACCGCCGCCGGGTTGATGCCGAAAGCCGAGATTCACGATGACGGCCGGAAAGCCGGCATCATCTATTACGGCACCAGCGCCATGCCCATGGACGAAACCCTGCACATGCTGCAGGCGGACGGGGTGGGGGTCGACCGCATGCGCATACGCGGCTTCCCGTTCGGCGACGAGGTGTGGCAGTTCATCGAACGCCATGACCTGGTGTTCGTGGTGGACCAGAACCGGGATGCACAGATGCGCACGCTACTGATCAACGAAGGCGACGTAGACCCGGCGAAGCTGGTGCCGGTGCTCTACTACGCGGGGCTGTCGCTTTCGGCCGAAGACATCCATTCCCAGGTGCTGGAGCATTACAAGGCGCGGAAACTGCCCCGCCTCACGGAGGTGCGCTCATGACATTCGTCGCCAAGCCGCGAATCCATCATCCGCAGCTGCCGGTCAACGAACTCGGGCTCACCCGGCGCGATTACGAAGGCGTGGTGTCGACGCTGTGCGCCGGCTGCGGCCACGACTCCGTCAGCGCCGCCGTGGTGCAGGCCTGTGCCGAACTGGCGCTGCCGCCGCACCGGTTCGCGAAAATGTCCGGCATCGGCTGCTCATCGAAGACGCCGAGCTATTTCCTGGACAAGTCCCACGGTTTCAACTCCGTGCACGGGCGCATGCCGGCGGTGGCCACCGGCGCCAATCTCGCCAACCGGGAGCTGTACTGCATCGGCGTCTCCGGGGACGGCGACAGCGCCTCCATCGGGCTCGGCCAGTTCGCCCACATCATGCGGCGACGCATCAACATGCTCTACATCGTCGACAACAACGGCACCTACGGGCTGACCAAGGGCCAGTTCTCGGCGACCAACGACCGGGGTTCCACCAGCAAGCGGGGCGTGCCCAACCTCTACGAGCCCATCGACCTGGTGAGCCTGGCCCTGCAGGTGGGCGCAAGCTTCGTCGCGCGCAGTTTCTCCGGCGACAAGAACCAGCTGGTACCGCTCATCAAGGCGGGGCTGAAGCATCACGGCATGGCGTTTCTCGACGTCATCTCGCCCTGTGTCGCCTTCAACAATCACAATGGCTCCACCAAGAGCTTCGACTATGTGCGCGGGCACAGCGGCCACTTCGTGCATGCGGACTACTTCCCGTCCGGCGAGGAAATCACGGCCGACTACGGGCCCGGCGCCACGGAAGACGTGAAGATGCCCGACGGTTCCGTGCTGCGCCTGTACAAGCTCGACGGCGGTTACGATGTCCACGACCGCGTGGGGGCGCTGGAGACGGTGCAGCGTTACCAGGACAAGGGCGAAGTGGTGACCGGGCTGTTGTACGTCGACCCGGACGCGGCGGATTGCCACGAGATTCTCGATACGGTGGACGTGCCGCTGAACAGTCTGACCGAGTCCGACCTGTGCCCCGGCTCCGCGGCGCTCGAGCAGGTGAACGAGAGTTTCCGCTGATGCGCAGGCTCGCGTGGAACAAATTCTCCAATCCACTTTACTAGCTTCTATTTGACAGTCAGCAGTACCTGGCAGCGAGTTCGTATACGGCGCTTCCCTTTCGGCGCACCGGCCACGGCATCCTGCTGTATGGGAGGGTGTTGGATGAGCTCTAACGCGCCGAAAGGGAAGCGCCGCATACGAACTCTTTCCCGAATCCCGGCGTTGATCCCTTTACGCGAGCGTTCCGGCTTGTCGAACCGCTGAAATTCGCCTGACGGAGCCCATCGGCGATTGTTCCCCGCGGGTTTCAAACTATAATGCGCGCGACTTCCCGGCATCCCCCTCGACAAAAGGACTTCTAGTGGCCCTACCGAGTCTCGACGACTACTTTCCGGACTGGAAAGAGCGTGAAGCGCTGGCCGAGGCGATGATCCCCATCATCGGTCGCCTCTACCGCAAGAACGTGGTGAGCTACTGCTACGGCCGGGCGCTGTACAACCAGAGCGTCATCCAGATCATGAAGACCCACCGCTACGTGCGGCAGGTGGCGCACAACGAATTGTCGGAGTTCGAGAGTTACCCGATCTGCGAGGCGCTCTCGAAACTCGACCTGGGGCCTTCGCACGTCGATGTGGGCAAGCTGGCGACCCGCTACATGCAGGAATCCGAGAACGGCAGCAGCATCACGCCGATGGAATTCGTCCGGCGCGAGTGCGCGGAGGTGATCGGCCGGCACGTGCCGCCGCTGGAAAAACCGCAGGATATCGTGCTGTACGGCTTCGGCCGCATCGGCCGGCTGCTCGCGCGGCTGTTGATCGAAAAGACCGGCGGAGGCCACCAGTTGCGGCTGAAAGCCATCGTCGTGCGCAAGGCCGGCCCCGACGACCTGGCCAAGCGGGCGGCCCTGTTACGGCGCGATTCGGTGCACGGTGCTTTCCTGGGCACGCTCAGGGTCGATGAGGAGAACAGTTGCCTCATCGCCAACGGCAATGTCGTCCACGTGATATACGCCGACCGCCCGGACCGGATCGATTACGAGCGCTACGGCATCCACAACGCCACCGTGATCGACAACACTGGTGCATGGCGGGACGAACCGGGCATGAGTCAGCACCTGCAGTCCAGGGGTACGGCCAGGGTGCTGCTCACCGCTCCCGCGAAGGGAACGATCAAGAACATCGTCTCGGGGGTCAATTCCTCGGTAATGAACCAGAACGATGTGCTGCTCGGCGCCGCATCCTGCACCACCAATGCCATCGTGCCGGTGCTGAAGGCGGTCAATACGGGGTTCGAGATCATGCACGGGCACATGGAAACCGTGCACGCCTATACCAACGATCAGAACCTGATCGACAACTATCACAAGAAGAACCGGCGCGGCCGCGGCGCGCCGCTGAACATGGTGATCACCGAGACGGGCGCATCGTCCGCGGTGACCAAGCTGCTGCCGGAACTCGAGGGCAAGCTGACCGGCAACGCCATCCGGGTGCCGACGCCAAACGTGTCACTGGCGATTCTCAACCTGACCCTGGCCCAGGACGTCACTGTCGCCGAGGTCAACGACTTTCTGCGCAACGCCTCCCTGCATTCGGGCCTGCAGCGGCAGATCGACTACACCGAAGCGGCCGATGTGGTGTCGTCCGACTTCGTCGGCAACCGGCACGCCTGCATCGTCGATGGCGGGGCGACGCTCGCCAAGGACAACCGGGTGGTTCTGTACGTGTGGTACGACAACGAGTTCGGCTACGCCTGCCAGGTGATACGGATCGTTCAGAAGTGGGCGGGGATTTCCTATCCGCTGATTCCGGGGGACGTGGAAGAGCAGGGGTTCTGAGCGCGCGTTCCGCCGGGGTGGGGCGCAGTGCGGGTTCAGGCAGCGGCGCAGCCTTAGGCAGCGGCGCAGCTTTAAGCAGCGGCGCAGCCCTAGGCTGCGTAGGAGATCGCTTCGGCGAGATGCTCGTCGATGATTGCCTGGGCGGTTTCGCGGCAGGAGCCGCAGCAGGCGCCGACACCCAGCGTATCGTTCAGGCCGTCGAGATCGTGGGTGCCGCTGTTGGCGGCCTCGCGAATCTCGCTATCGGTTACGGCTCTGCACAGGCATACGTACATGACGGCGCGTAGTGTAAACAAAAACGATTCTCGATAGCAAGGGCGCATGCATCGCAATCGCCAATGGATGCCGATTCGCAAAAGCGAATAATTGTCATTGTAAATCAATAGGTTAGGGTTGTCTTTGTCAGTCGGCGGTGGCATCCTCACAACTTCAGACATCTTGCGGGAACCGATCATGCAGCCGATGCACAAGGACGTAGTCGTGCACCTCAACGGGGTGCTGAAGAACGAGTTGACGGCCATCAACCAGTACTTCCTGCACGCGAAGATGTTCGAGGACTGGGGCTTGCGGAGGCTGGCCCACAAGGAGCGCGAAGAGTCCTTCGACGAGATGAAGCATGCGGAGTCGCTGGCGGAACGCATCCTCTTTCTGGAAGGCCTGCCCAATCTGCAGGATCTCGGCAAGCTGAGGATCGGGCAGCACACCCGGGAGATGCTGGAATGCGACCTGGCCCTGGAGATGGACGCGATGCCCACGCTCCGGGACGCCATCGCCTTCTGCGAAGCAAACGGCGACTACGTTTCCCGCCAGCTCTTCCGCGAGATTCTCGACTCCGAAGAGGAACACGTCGACTGGCTGGAGACGCAGCTCGAACTCATCGACAAGGTGGGCGTGGAGAACTATATCCAGTCGCAGATGCACGGGGATTGACCGGGGCGAATCCGAAAGGATGGGGCGCATCCGCTCTTGTCCCCCAGCCAATGCCCCAAGCCAACCGCTTCTGGACGGGCGTCGGCACCCCGGTCGAGCTGCTGTCTGATCGATCAGGCCAAAATTGATGCATGTTTTTCTCGTCAGCGCGCCAATTCTTTGTCAAAATGCGCACCCCGAGTATGGAGGTTGCGCCACGGGCAACCGCGGCAGCGACATCCAGGCATGAGGCTCGGGCGCGATTTCGCGCCGGTCGGCAAGCGGATACAAGCCACAGACCATGCATCAGTCACCGGGTTCGGGCCCGCTGGCAGGGCATGTTGGAGTGAGGCGGATAGATAAATGGCATTTGCGATTGCGTTGATCGTCCTGATAGTGGGTTCGGTCGCTTTTCACGTCTGGAGCCCCTGGTACCTGACGCCGCTGGCGTCGAACTGGAGCACGATCGATTTCACGATCGATGTCACGTTCTGGGTCACGGGTTTCGTGTTCGTCGTGGTCAACGCCTTCATGGCGTACTGCATCATCCGGTTCCGGTACAACAAGAACAAGCGCGCCGCATACCAGCCGGAGAACAAGAAACTGGAGATCTGGCTGACGGCCATCACGGCCATTGGCGTCGCAGCCATGCTGGCGCCGGGGCTGATCGTGTGGGCCGATTTCGTGACGGTGCCGGAGGATGCCCACGAGGTCGAGGCGGTGGGGCAGCAATGGCACTGGAGCTACCGGCTGCCCGGCGACGACGGCAAGTTCGGAAACGTCGAGGCCCGTTTCATTACGGGCGACAACCCCTTCGGCATGGACTCGGAAGATCCCCACGGTCAGGACGACCGGCTGATCGAAAGCAACAAGCT
>JAPOON010000644.1 GCA_026713405.1 Gammaproteobacteria bacterium | reverse complement strand
TGGATGATTTTGCCGTTGCCGCGCACCGGGCCGTCGAGCCGCTGCAGGTTGCAGTTGACGACGAAGATCAGGTTGTCGAGCCGTTCCCGGCCGGCCAGCGACAGGGCCCCGAGGGATTCGGGGTCGTCACACTCCCCGTCGCCGACGAATGCCCAGACCTTGCGGTTGCCCATGGGCACGAGACCGCGGCTGTCCAGGTACTTCATCACGTGGGCCTGGTAGATGGCCTGCAACGGGCCAAGGCCCATGCTGACCGTGGGAAACTGCCAGTAATCGGGCATGAGCCAGGGGTGCGGATAGGAGGAGAGCCCGCGCCCGCCCACCTCGCGGCGGAATTCGTCGAGTTGCTGTTCCGTCAGCCTGCCTTCGAGGAACGAGCGGGCGTAGATGCCGGGCGAGGCATGGCCCTGAAAATAGATGAGATCGCCGGTGGGGCGCCCGTCCTCGTCCGCATCGGAGCCCCGGAAGAAATAGTTGAAGCCGACGTCGTACAGGGTGGCGGACGAGGCGAAGGTGGAGATGTGGCCGCCGATGTCCCCGGGCCGGTTGTTCGCCCGCACCACCATGGCCAGCGCGTTCCAGCGGATCAGGGAGCGGATGCGGCGCTCCATGAAGAGGTCGCCGGGCATGAAGGCTTCGCGGCTGGACGGAATGGTGTTGCGGTAGGGCGTGGTGATCGTATAGGGCAGGCGCGCGCCGGTCTTGGTCATCCGGGCCGACAGGCGTTCGAGCAGGAAATTGGCCCGGTCCACGCCGTCGTTTTCCAGCACGTATTCGAGGGAATCCAGCCACTCGCGGGTTTCTTCCCGGCTGGTGTCGATCTGCTCTCTCGGTTCCGCCATGCAGCTTGATCTCCGACTCAGGGAGTGCGCCAGCGGCGCGGCATTGCCCGTTGTTTAGACCTCTCGATAGCGCATGAGTTTTTCAAGTGAGCCAATATTTGTACCCATTCACCGCCCTCTCATCGGGCTGGGGCATCGCCCTGCCTGGAATTTTAGCCTATCTGCTGTTGCAATGACGTTTCCGGGAAGCTGGGCAATGGCGGGCGTTCAGTACAGCGACGTCAGGAACCGTTGCCAATCAAAGCTCTGGCCGGGGTCTGATTTGCGCCCCGGCGCCACTTCGTTGTGGCCGACGATGGCTTCTGGCGAGAGGCGCGGATAGGTTTCGAATAGTGACTGGGTCAGCCGCACCAGCTTGCTGTATTGGGCGTTGGTGTAGGGTTCGGAGTCCGTTCCTTCCAGTTCGACCCCGATGGCGTAGTCGTTGCAGTTCGGGCGCTCTTCCCAGGAGGAA
Source organism: Gammaproteobacteria bacterium (assembly GCA_026713405.1). The sequence continues at coordinate 1,932 of JAPOON010000644.1, read as the reverse complement.
ACGCCGGCGTGCCAGGCGCGCTTGTCGAATGGCACGTACTGGGTACAGGCACCGCCCCGGTCGATCAGCACGTGGCTCGAAACCCGAAGCCCGGTCAACTCGAGCGCGTCGGCGAGTTCGGTGGGCAGGCGATCGGAAAAAAGCTGATCGATCAGTCCAGTGCCGAACTTGCCCGGCGGCAATGAGATACCGTGCAGTACGATCAGGCTCGGGTCCTGCCAATCGGGGCGGGCATCGTGATGCGGTGACGGCACCTTGCGCACGCCTTCCAGCCAATGCTCTGAATCGATTTGCACGCCGGTCCTCTTGTTCGCCGACAATGGTCTTCACGCCGGTTGCGGTGCGGGTCATCGCTATCCCGTCAAACCGGCAATTGCCCCGGCAGTCTCATACAACGATCTTCGCACGGGGGCATTCAACGGGCATTATCTCCCTGCAGATGCGCGGAACAAGGACTAACGTGGCTACGCCCCAGCCCGACGAGCAAGCGGTGACCGGGTGCACACTTGCCTCCTTCGACAACCTTTTCCGCGAACAAGAGGTTTAGCCGTGCGATGATCGAACCCGACGATAGAGCAGTGACCGGGCGCGAACCTGACCCACCTGACAACCTGATCCGCGCACAGGAGGTTTGACCCGCATGCAGATTGACCCACGGTTCCAAGCCGCCGTTGCAACGCAGGTCAGGGCCGCCATTGAAGAGGATGTAGGGTCCGGCGACATCACCGCAAGCCTGGTGCCGCATTCCGCGCTGGCCCGGGCCCGGGTGATCACCCGCGAGGCCGGCGTGTTCTGCGGCAGACCCTGGGTGAGCGAGGTGTGCAGGCAGGTCGAGCCGCACATCGAACTGCAATGGCGGGTCGACGACGGCGACGACATCGCGCCGGAACAGCTGCTCCTGGAACTCACCGGGCCTGCCCGGGGCCTGCTCACGGCGGAACGCACGCTGCTGAATTTTGCCCAACTGCTCTCCGGCGTTGCGACGAGAACCCGCCGCTACGCCGGCCTGCTCCGGGGTACGCGCGCCACCCTGCTCGACACCCGCAAGACCGTTCCGGGGCTGCGCCTCGCCCAGAAATACGCCGTGCGCTGCGGTGGCGGCGAGAACCATCGCATGGGGCTGTTCGACGCCTACCTGATCAAGGAGAACCACATCGTCGCGGCCGGTTCCATCGGGTCGGCCGTGGCATCGGCGCGCGCGCTCAACCCCTCGGCTCCGCTGGAGGTCGAGGTGGAATCCCTGGCCGAACTCGAGGAGGCGGTGGCCGCCGGCGCCGACCTGATCATGCTGGACAACTTCCCGGTGGAGGATTGCGTGGCAGCGGTGGCGCGGACCCGGGGCAAGGCCAGGCTCGAAGCCTCCGGGGGCATCGGCGAAGAGTCCCTGGCCGCCATCGCCCGCACCGGGGTGGACTACGTGTCCGTCGGCGACCTGACCAAGACCATCCGGCCGCTCGACCTGTCGATGCGCTTCCTGGACGCCCCTTGACCCCCCCGGCGCGGCGATAGCGCGCCGGGACTTCACCGAGCGCCCAGCGAATATCGACCGGATCTGTCAGCTTTCGGGCTTTCGGCGGTCGCTCAGCCCGAACTCGCGCAGCACCTCTTCATTGTGTTCCCCGAGCCTGGGCGCCCGGCGATAGAAAGCGGTTGGACTCTCCAGGAACTTGAGGGGGCTGCCGACGATGGCTACTTCCGGGTTGTCCCCAGGGAGTTCAAACCGGGAGATCATCTCCCGCGCCGCCACATGCGGATCGGCAAAGATGTCTGCCGCGGTGTTGACCGGACCGCAGGGAACCCGCCCGCCAAGTTCACCCATGATGACATGCTTGGTACGAACCGAAGTCCACTCGGAGATCGCCTTCTCCACCAGCTCGACGTTATCGCTTCGAACAAACGGATTGCTGGTCCGCGGATCGTCGATCAGGTCTT
>JAPOON010000643.1 GCA_026713405.1 Gammaproteobacteria bacterium | reverse complement strand
TGCCTCGCGCTGCGACCGCCGCCGCATTCCCTGCGTCTCCCACTGGACCCGGGACATCGCCGAGGCGGAACGGCCGCGCGCCGGCCATGGTTCCGGACGCGGCGCCAGGTCCTGAGCCCCGCCCCGCGAACAGCGCCCCACAGGCGCGCAGGCACGCTCGGCCTCAACGCCACCGTCGCACAGACCAGACTGGCTAAACGGCTCCGGGAGCGCCACAATTCGGGTGCACGAGGAACCTGCAACGACCACATCGAGGAGGTCCGGAACATGACGTCACTCTCGAGGTGCCGGCACATCCTGGCGCTGACAATCGCAATGCTCGCAGCCGCCGCCGGCCACACCGAGGGCTTCCGTCCCGAACCCCTCGGCCAGGTGGAGTCGTTGCCCGCCGTCTATCCCGACCACTGGCTGGTGGTTCACGATGCCACTTTCTTTCACATGCGCGAAGGCCGGTTCCTGTTCGTCGACCCCGCGGCGGATTCCGTGACCGGCCAGGTGCGCGGCATGGTCTCGGCGGACTTCATCGCCCATTACGAACAGAGCCCGGCGCGGGGCGAGCACTACGTGATCGAGACGTTCTTCTCCCGCGGCGGCCGCGGTGGCGACCGCACCGACGTCGTGACGGTCTACGATGCGGCGAGCCTGGAAGTTGCCGGCGAGATCGTGATACCGCCCAGGAAGGTCAGCTCCATGCCGGAGATCTTCGGCACCGCACTGGTGGCCGACGACAGGCTGCTGGTCGTCTACAACTTCGCGCCCGGCCAGTCGATCAGCGTGGTCGATCTCGAGAAACGCGAATTCGTGGCGGAATATCCCATCTCCGGCTGCGCCCTGGTCATTCCCACGGGCAAATCCGGTGTCACCTCGCTCTGCAGCGACGGCAGCCTGCTCACCACGGTGCTGACCGCCGAGGGGGAACCCGCCGGCAGCCACCGCACCGAGCCCATCATGGATGCAGACGACCCGATGTTCGAAAAGGCCGCCATCATCGACGGCATCGCCTACTTCCCCACGTTCATGGGCAACGTCGTCCCCGTCGACCTGAACGGCGAGGCCGCCGCGCCGGGGGAGCCCTGGTCGCTGGTCAACGCCGAGGAACGGGCGGCCGGCTGGCGGCCCGGCGGCTGGCAACTGGTAGCCTCCGACCAGAGCGGCCGGTTCTACGTGCTGATGAACCCGGACGGAAAGGAAGGCAGCCACAAGGACGGGGGCAGCGAGGTCTGGGTCTTCGATGTTGGCGCAGGGGAGCGCGTCGCGCGCATCCCGTTGCCGAACTGGGGCATCTCCATCGGCGTCAACAACGCCGAGCAACCGTTGCTGGTGGCGACCAACGGCGAGTTCGCCCTGGAGATATACGATGCCACGTCCGGCGACTTCGTCAAGACCCTGGCGGTGGACACGCAGACCGTCTTCGTGACGCGCGGCATACGTCAGTGAGCGACGCCCTCGCCCTGGCCTCCGGCTGGACCCTGGCCGGCATCCTCCTGTTGGCCGCGGCACACAAGGTGCGCAACTATCTGGCATTCCGC
>JAPOON010000642.1 GCA_026713405.1 Gammaproteobacteria bacterium | reverse complement strand
TCGACCTCCTCCTCCAGGTGGCGGAGCCCTTTGTCCGCTTTCCCTCGAGCCGCCGCCCCGTTGCCAAGCGGCACCGCGCTTGTTTGCTGTTCCCGGCTCGCAACTGATCTTCCCGCCAGTCCCGCTTTCCCGGACGGTGTCGACTGACATCGCCGTTTCCCGGCTGCAAACAAAACCCACACGGCTAACGGCCTCTCACTGCATTTACCGCGTTCATAACTTCCTTGCGTTTTCCTTCAGACAAACAAACCAACGGCAACCGGATGCCGCTGTCGATCCTTCCGGATTCGAACAGCGCCCACTTCACAGGAGCGGGGCTGGTTTCCACGAACATGGCCGCGTGCACGGGCTGTAACAAGTCGTCCAACGCCTGCGCATCGTCCGCCCGGCCCGCAAGCCAGGCGCCGCAGAATTCAGACATTTCCCTGGGCAAGATATTGGCCGTCACCGAAATGGTTCCCACGGCCCCCAGGCGCATCATGTGCAGCGTCTGCGCATCTTCCCCGGACAGCATGATGAAATCGTCGCCGCAAAGGGGGCGAATCGCCGCCACCCGGTCGGCATCGCCGCTCGCTTCCTTGATGCCGATGACGTTGTCGATGGGCGCCAGGCGCGCCACCGTCTCCGGGGCCATGTCGCAGGACGTGCGCGGCGGTACGTTGTACAGCACCAGCGGCACGGAACAGGCCTCGGCGATGGCCTTGAAATGCTGGTAAAGGCCCTCCTGGGTGGGCTTGTTGTAGTAGGGCGTAACCAGCAGGCAGGCATCCGCGCCGGCCTTCTCCGCCTCCTGCGTCTGGTGGATGGCCTCGGCGGTGGCGTTGCTGCCCGTACCGGCGATGACGGGTACCTGGCCGGACACCACGCAGATGGTGCGCTGGATGACCTCGAGGTGTTCATCGGTGGTGAGCGTCGCCGATTCGCCGGTGGTGCCCATGGGCACGATGCCGTTGGTGCCGCTGTCGAGGTGCCAGGCGATCAGGCCGTCGAGCGCCTGCCAGTCCACCGCCCCCGAAGGCGTCATCGGGGTAACCAATGCGACTATGCTGCCACTCAACATCGGTTCAGACCCATCGTTCCAGAACGAAGGTTGTGAAATCGGTCAAATTCGCACCCGGTCACTGTTTTGCCGTCGGGCTGGGGCATCGCCTCGTCAGCCTTTCGTGCCTCCTCACACCGCGCGCAATGTTACTTGAAAACCCGGCGCAAGGCGCTCCCCGGGGGCAAACGGATCGGGGCCGGCCGGCCATGCGGATCAAGGCTCGGCCGGCGCCGCCTCCTGCGGCCAGGCGTTGTAGATGGCTTTCACCAGGGTTGCCAGCGGTATGGCGAAGAACACGCCCCACACGCCCCAGAGCCCGCCGAAAACGAGAACGGCCACGATGATGGCGATGGGGTGCAGATCCACCGCCTCCGAAAAGAGCAGCGGCACCAGCACGTTGCCGTCCAGCGCCTGGATGATCAGGTACGCCCCCATCACCCAGGCCAGGTCCCACGACCAGCCGAACTGGATGATGGCCACCAGCAGCACCGGAATGGTCACCACCGCCGCGCCCACGAACGGGATCAGCACCGACACGCCTACCAGCACACCGAGCAGCAGGGAGTAGTTCAGGCCGAGCAGGCCGAAGGTGACGGAGGTCACGGAGCCGACGATGAATATCTCGATGAACTTGCCGCGCACGTAGTTGGCGAGTTGCAGGTTCATCTCGTCGCCCACCCGGTCGATCAGGGACCGGTCGGCCGGCAACAGGCTGCGGAACCAGTCCCGCAGGCGGCGCCCGTCCTTCAGGAAGAAAAACACCGAGATCGGTACCAGAACCAGGTAGATCAGCAGCGCCACCAGCGAAGGCACGTTGGTCACCAGCCCCTGCAGCGCGCTCGCGCTCAGGTTACCGAGTTGACCGGCCGCGCCGTCGATCCAGATCGTCAGTTGGCCCTCGGTCACGATCTCGGGGAACGACTCCGTCAGCCCGCGCGCCACCTCGCCCAGGCGCCCGATCAGATCCGGCAGCGCCACCGCCAGGCTCTTCAACTGCTGCCAGACCAGCGGCGCCAGGAACAACGCCAGTGCAACACCGCCGCCCAGAAAGAGGAGAAAGGCAACGTAGACCCCGGCCGCGGCGGGTACCCCCCAGCGCGCCAGCTGGTTGACCAGCCCCTGCAGCAGGAACGCCAGCACCAGGCCCGCAAGCACGGGCGCCAGCACATCGCCCAGCAACAGCAGCACGAGCAAGCCCACCACCAGCAGCACCACGAGGTAGATGGCCCCCTCGTTGGAGAAATACCGGTTGATCCAACCGTTGATGACTTCCAGGAAACGCACGATTCAGGCGCATCGCCTGGTGGCGACGGCGCATCGCCTGGTGGCGCCGGCGCATCGCCTGGTGGCGATGCGGTCAGGTTGTCTCACAACCTGGACAGGCTGTTCAAAAATGCAACTCATCCGTACACGTCACGACCGCTCAAGGATTCTGGTGTGGCGGTGCCCCACCCCGAAGGGAAGCGGCGAACAGTTGGAAACCGGGCTCATCTGATAATGCGATTCGCGCACATGGGGTACTGCCGCGCTATTTTTTTTCGAGCAGGTAACAGTAGGTGTCGCCGTCCTTCCCCGACTCCAGCAGCCGGTGGCCGCTCTGGGCGGAAAACACCTCGAAATCCCGGACCGAGCCGGGGTCGGTGGCAAGGATCCGCAGGCGCTCGCGGCTCGCCATGCCGTTCAGCGCCTTCTTGGCTTTCAGCAGCGGCATGGGGCAGTTCAGGCCCTTGGCATCGACTATGACGGGCTCGCCGGACATGCGCGAAAGTATGACACAACCCCGGACACATCGAGGGAGCTCAAGCCGCTTCCGATCACGGTGGCATACCGATCAATGTCACGGACAGGAAGCAGGTTCGACAGCGGCGCGGGTCCTCGGTAAACAGCGCCACATCACTGGCCGGCGCATGGGCGCCAACGCAGAAATCCGGTATCGACGACGACCTGACCCCGCCCGCGTGGCTGCAATGTCGTTCAGTCTCGGCGAGTGTCCCGTACAACGCACCGCCCACACCGCGCTTTCCCGGCATCGCCGGCTCGTTGGTGAGAACGAGTGCAGCGGAGGTATGATGGGCGCCATGAACGCTCTGTCAGCGCGCAGGACGAAGGGGCCGTGGCGCCGGGTCGTCCGCATCGCCACCATCGGTGCCCTGGCGCTGTCCGCCGGCATCCGCGCGGATGTCGCAGACGATCTGCCGTCCGTCGGGGATGCCTCCTCCAGGCTCATCTCGCCCCAGATGGAGCGGCAACTCGGCGAGAGCTTCCTGAAACAGGTGCACGCGGCCCTGCCCACCGTCGACGATCCCATTCTCAAGTACTACGTGCAGCGGCAGTTGGCCGGCATCGTGCAGTACAGCGAACTGCGCGAGCCGATCCTGGCCACGGTGCTGATCGACAGCGATGACATCAACGCATTCGCGGCGCCGGGCGGCATCGTCGGCATCAACCTGGGCCTGATGCTGCACGCCCGGGACGAACACGAATACTCCAGCGTCGTGGCGCACGAGATCGCCCACCTGAGCCAGCGCCATTTCGCCCGCGGCATCGAGGAACAGCGGGCCCAGACCCTGCCGATGCTGGCGGGCCTGATCGCCGCGATCATGATCGGCGCCATGGGCGGCGGCGATGCCGGCATGGCCGCCATTTCCGGCGTGCAGGCCGCCAGCCAGGCCAACCAGTTGCGCTACAGCCGCGGGCGCGAGCAGGAGGCCGACCGCATTGGCCTGAACACGCTGGCCCGGGCCAACCTCGACCCCTGGGGCATGAGCCGCATGTTCGACCGCATGGACCGGGCCTACCGTTTCACGCGCAGGCCGCCGGAATTCCTGCTGACCCACCCGCTCACCGAAACCCGCATCGCCGATGCCAGAACCCAGGCGATGGAATACCCCCGCAAGCAGTTTCCGGAATCGCTGGAATACCAGGCCATGCGCGCCCGGGCCCGGGTGCGCTACGCGGATTCGCCCAAGGCGGCGGTAATGAGTTTCGAGAAGGAGGTGGACGAAAACCCGGACAGCGCCGGCGCCCGCTACGGCCTCGCCGTCGCGCTGGCCGCCGCCGAACGATACGACGAAGCCATTCCCTACGTCGACCAGATCTACACCGACAACCCGCACAACATCCTGTTCATCGGCAGCCTCGCGGAACTGCTGACCAAGGCCGGCAAGATCGATCAGTCCATCGAGATGCTGGAACGGGAACTTGCGGTGAATCCGCAGAACGCTGTCCTGGCGGTGCTCTACGCCGATGCGCTGGTGGCCAACCGCCAGTACGTGGCGGCAGAGGCGGTGCTGCAGCAGCAGAGTTTCGCGAACAAGGCCGATGTGGATGTGTGGTACGACCTGGCCGAAGTGTCAGGCCTGGCCGGCAACATCATCGGCGTGCACCTCGCGCGCGCCGAGTTCTTCGAACTGCACGGCGCCTACCAGCGCACCATCCAGCACCTCCAGTACGCCCGCCGGCTGGCCAGCCGCGGCAATGAACCCCTGATGGCGCGGCTCGACCAGCGCATCAACGACATCCGCAACAAGATGCGCGAGCAGCGCTCGTAAGGCTTCCGAAACGCCGAGCGACCGTGAGGTACGGGCCTCCTGTGCACGCGAAGCGAAAAATCTACGTCGGACAGCACAGGTTGTTCGATACACCGGCCCCGCATACGAACTCTTTCCCTAAATTCACCGCTGTTCCTGGCACGTCAGCGGCCCGGCGCGCCGCGAGGCGGGCTGCTATACCCTCACCTCGTAATACAGATTGGCCGGGTCATCGAAATCGTGCTGCCGGAAGCGGCTGAAGCCCGCCTCCCGCACCATTGATTCGGCCACTACGGGGTTGAATCCCAGGGTGCCGAGCCCCGCGCCGCCGGGTTCGGACAACGCTGACGACATGCAGGCGGAAACGGAAAACCCGTAGAACATCGCCAGCATGGGGTTGCGCATGTTTTCTCTGAAATCCGGGGCGCTGCGGATGTCCTTGATGAGCCAGGTGCCGTCCGGTTTCATTGCCCGGCGGATGGCGCCGATGACTTCGGACGGGCGGGTCATGTCGTGCAGGCAGTCGAAGGTGATCAGGAAATCGTAGGTCGCCTCCTGGGGCAGCGCCTCGCCTCCCGCCACGAATGCTTTCAGGTTGCCGAGGTTCTTATCGGCTATCTTCTCCCGGCAGCGGTCGATGGCGTGAACGCTCGGGTCATAACCGTGAAACTCCGATTCGGGGAACGCTTCCGCCATGGCAGCCACGGCCAGCCCGCCGCCGCAGCCCACATCGGCGGCAACCGCCCCTTGCCGCAGCTTGTCCACCACCCCGTCGAGTGCCGGCAGGATCTGCGGCACCAGCGCCTGGCGCGCCCAGGGGCCGAGCATGCGTTCCGTATTGTGGGCTGCGTTCGAGCCCAGTTCCTCATAAGAGAGGCCGATGCCGGTGCGGAACGCATCCACCAGCTTGTCTACGGTTTCAGGAGGAATGGGGTCGCTGAACGCACCGGCGGCAAAGGCCAGGCTGTTCTCTTCGTCGGCCAGCACCGCGGCCCCGACCGGGCTGAGTTCAAAACGCTCGCCGTCGTCGGAATCCAGCAACCGCGCCGCCGCCTGGCCACGCAGCCACTCCAGCAGCCAGCGTTCCTGCAGCCCGGTCTGCCCGGCAAGTTCCGCCGCAGTCACCGGACCCGCACCGGTCAATGCCCGGTAGAGCCCAAGCCGGTCGCCGATGTGAATCATCAGCGAGACCATCTCTCCCTGCTTGAAGTTCCAGACGTTGAAGGAATAACGCTTGAGTTCTTCGGGATCGATTCGCGCAGTCATGGCATCGGGCATCTCGTAGATGAGCAGGAGCATACCACCTGCCATCCTTGAACCTGTAATGCCGTTTGCGCCTCCACAACCACGACCACGACTGCGTTCACCCCCGGCGCATGCAACTCAGGAAGCTCAGGGGAAACCACCGCACGAATCACTCGCGGCAACACAGGACGGGTCTGTCAGACTCAGCGATGCTGGCAGGTCGCCGGAGCCACCCATCCGACGGTTTCGCATTTTTCCAACGCGCGTTGGCTATGTTCTCGACGCCAGAACGATTCCAACGCTCACGCAGCCTGATCGATTAGATGCCTTGCTGCATCCGTAGGCGAACCTGTTGCGTAGAGATTGATGTTCCGACGCGAGGCCTCGCGGCGCAACTCTTCCAGAAAGTCGTCGACGGCCTTGGTCTCCCTTGAATCTTCGGTAGCTGGATATTCGAGCAGCAACTCACAAACTTCGGGGCGGAACAGAAGCGTTTCCTCGTCTCTCAGCCGATCCAACTGCCACAACTTGCTCTGTACCCTGGCCAAGCCTCGCTTAACATTCTTCGATCCGCCGACAACATCGAACTGCGCAGCGTATTTCTCAGAGAGAAACCCGAGCTTTAAGGGAACACTCGAGCCGCCAAGGGCAATGCTCTTTCCGAAGTAGGAAGCATATTCAGCGTGTTGTACGGTCACCGCTTCGGTTACTCGTTTCCTCCACAGTTCCGGTGCGGAAACACGCGTGCTCCGAACGGCCTGCAAGTTCCCCGCTCGCGCTGAAGCGGAGAACGACGAACATTGTAAAGCCGCTTGATTCAGGCAGTCCTCCAGGCTTTCCGCGACAGACGACTGAATTCCGCCAAGGAAAAATCCCTCCAATGGCGGCGACCAGACGATTGAAAGTGGATTCACCTTGTAGAATTTCTCGGCATAGTGAATACATGTCTCCAACGCATCAGCAATTCTATCGCCGAATTCCCTCCCATACATCCTACGCAAGCGCGATATCGGCAATAGCTCAGCCGTCACCAATTCGCGATTCTCTCCTTCAACTAATAGTCCGGCAGTCAGTCTTTCACCTGACGCGGCCATAGGCTCCACTTGTATGCTTCTCCAAGAGAAACCGTAGCTTGGCAATTTTGGGAATGACATCGTCACTTTTCCTTTGATTTTGTCGCGGAAGTCGACAACCCCAGATCCAAATCGCCCTGCCGAATGCCAAGTACCTGCGAGAATATCTCGTCCAGATGATCCGTTCTTTGTTGCAGAAAGCCGATGTGGCGGCGAAAAATCTGTTGGCTTTTCGGGAGTACGTCTGGCTTGAGCAGCGCGAGAATTTCTATCCAGTCAATCGATTTGTACTCTTCGATATGCGTTTGCAATCTCCTCCGCATGTCGTACAGCTCGAATTCTGATTTGTCATGACTCAGCAGTTGCAACAATCGATTGTTTGCGCTGGCGGGGGGCGAGGCATAACTGGGAAGTGCTTCGTCGTGGTCAATCAACCAGAAGTGGCCGACTCCAGCAAATACAAGATTCTTGGGAATTCTGTCACGATTGAAAATCCACTCGTCGAAAGCGGCCAAGCGCAAGGCTTCCGGCCACAAACATACCTCTTGATCCATTTGATTGTCGGTTAGCTTGAACGCAGGCAGGCTATCCGCCTCGACACCGAAAGCGATATTGAATGCGTTTGCAGGAACAACCCCCTCTATCGTCATGCGATCAACGCCTACGTAGTAAGGTTGGAGCATCGGCAGAAAGAGCTTCCGAGCCAAAACAGCGCATAGTGCCTCTTTCGCAATCGCCTCGATGTTGAGCAACTTGACGTAAGCGCTTTTTCGCCCTTCATCGGTTTGAATTTCAACCAGAAAAACATGTTCCCGTTTCGACGGGATACGGCGCGCATCCGGGTACGCCGTAGCAATCTGAATGTGGAAGTCGTTTAACGGCATTGGCAGTGTCACTCAAGCGGCAGCAATGTTGGCTGAAGTACCGGCTATCGGAAGCCCACACCAATTCCCCAATGAGAGTAATCGTCCAAATGACCAAGTCAACGGATAAGCCTGTTTGCTAGCTGTGGATATCCTGTGG
>JAPOON010000641.1 GCA_026713405.1 Gammaproteobacteria bacterium | reverse complement strand
TCGGCCCGGACATGGATGCAGACACACGGCAACCTGCACCATGCGATTGTCGTACAGAAGACGACCATGTTCGTGCTGCTGGCGTTTCTGGTGGGCGTGGCGGCCTTCAATCTCGTTTCCACGCTGGTCATGGCGGTGGGGCAGCGTGGCCCGGACATCGCCATTCTGAAGACTATGGGCGCCGCCACCGGCTCGGTGACGGGCAGTTTCATTGTGCTCGGCACGCTTATCGGAGGTATCGGCATCGTGGCCGGGCTCGCGGCTGGTACCGCCGGCGCCCTGGCGCTTCCGGACCTGTTCGCATGGATCAGCGAGACCTTCGATTCGGATCTGATGAGCCGTTACTTCATCAGTTACCTGCCCGTGGACGTCAGGGCGGGCGATCTCGTCGCCATCGGTTGCACCGCGTTTGCCCTGTGCCTGCTCGGCACGGCGCCCCCCGCCCGGCGCGCGGCCGGGCTGCTGCCGAGAGAGGTGCTGGCTCATGAATGATGCGGTTCTGCAGGCGGCTGGCCTGGCGAAGTCCTTTCGCCAGGGCGGCGAGCGCATCGAAGTGCTGCATGGGCTGGATTGCGCCGTGGCCGCCGGGGAGCGGGTGGCCGTTGTCGGCCGGTCCGGCGCGGGCAAGAGCACGCTGTTGCACATTCTCGCCGGTCTGGACGAACCCGATGCCGGCGAGGTCCGGGTGGCCGGAGCGGCGATCACCCGGGCATCTCCCGGGGAACAGGCGCGGATTCGCAACCGCCACATGGGGTTCGTCTACCAGTTGCACCACCTGCTGCCCGAGTTCACGGCGTTGGAGAATGTCGCCATGCCCTTGCGCTTGCGGGGCCGTGCCGCGGCACAGGCCCGGGAACAGGCCCTGGACATGCTGCGGTCGGTAGGTCTGGCGAACCGGGCACGGCACCGGCCGGCGCAGCTTTCCGGCGGGGAGCGCCAGCGCGTCGCGGTAGCCCGGGCCCTTGTGGGCCGGCCCGACATCGTTCTGGCGGATGAACCGACCGGCAACCTGGACAAGGACAACGCCCGCCAGGTGTCCCGCCTCATGTGCGAACTCAGCGACGAGACCGGTACCGCGTTCGTCCTGGTCACCCATGACGAGAACATGATTGACGGCGTGCACCGCGTACTGAAGCTCGACAACGGTGTGCTGGAAGATCGGGAATGAGCCGGGGCCGCATCCCTCACCGGGATTCGATGCGAGGGGGTAGAGACGGGCTGGCCTCGGCCATGGCGGCGCGTTACCTCTGGGGCGCGCAGAACCGCTATGCGCGATTCATCGCCTGGGTATCGCTGCTGGGCCTCGCACTCGGTGTGCTGGTGCTGTCGGTGGTGGTCAGTGTCATGAACGGGCTCGGGGAGGAACTGCGGTCGCGCATCCTCGGGACGGTGCCGCACGTCCTGGTCACGCCGGCCGCGCCCGGCCTGGCTGACAGCCTCGGTTCCCGGGAAGGCGTGGTGAGCGCCTATCCTTTCTTCAGTTCCGCCGGCATGGTCGCCGGCAGTGGCGCGGTCGTGCCGGTTTCCCTGTTCGGCATGGAACCCCGGGATGGAGAACTGCTGACCCGGGTAGACACCGGCATGTCGACCGGAACGCTCACCGATGCCCTGCTGCAGCCTGCCGCCATCGTGATGGGCGCCCCGATTGCGCGGCACCTGGGTCTGGTGGCCGGCGACCCGGTGGTGCTGGTCGTCTCGGAACCCGCGGGCGGGTCGGTGCACCCGAAACTCAAGCGCTTTCGGCTTGCCGGCACCTTCGACGTTGGCGCCGAACTCGATCACTACCTGGTGCTGACCAGGCGGGATGCGTTTTCCGCGCGGGAACGGCTCCGGTTGGGCACGGATGGCGTGCGGGTGGTGCTGGCGGACCCGATGCAGGTCGAACGGTTCGCCGATGAATTGCGGAGGTACGATGCCTCGCTCTCCGTGGAAACCTGGCAGGACAACTACGGGGAATTGTTCCAGGCGGTCAGGATCGAGAAGGCGCTCATGTTTCTGCTGCTGCTGCTGGTCGTTGCGGTAGCCGGTTTCAATATCGTCTCCGGGCAGACCGTGCTCGTGAGCGACAAGCGCGGTGACATTGCCATCCTGCGAACGATGGGAGCGGACGGACGGTTCATCGCCCGGGTGTTTCTCCTGCAGGGTGTGGGAATCGCCACCGTTGGTATCGCGGCGGGCATTTTTCTCGGCGCACTTCTGGCCCGGAACATCGGCTACCTTGTGGGGGTTGTCGAGTCCTGGTTGGGTTTCCGCATGCTCGAGGGGTCCTACTTCGATGTCCTGCCGTCGCTGGTGCTGGCCGGGGACCTCGCCGTCATCGCGGCCCTGTCCTGGCTGCTCTGTGTTCTGGCGGCCTGGATTCCGGCCCGCCGGGCGGCGCGTCAGAACCCGGTGGCGGGACTGCACGCCTGAGTTGGCCGGGCGGGCTTTGCCGGTGGCGCGCGCGGCGTTCCTTCCAGCGTCGGATCACGTGAAATCGCCATAACACCCTGACCAGAACGAAGCCGGTCACGCCCGCCACCCAGCCGCAAACCAGTGCGCCGAAGAGCATCGGAATGCCGATGTTGTCGAGATTGCTCACCCACCAGTCGAAATCCATCGGCACGGAATCGGTTTCCAGCCGCATGTCCAGAAGCCACGCCCCCAGCCGATAGGCGAAATAGAACATGGGGGGAAAGGTGAGGGGATTGGTAATCCAGACCAGCGCCACGGAAATGGGCAGGTTGCAACGGAATATCACGGCGAGTACGGCGGCGAGCAGCATCTGCGTGGGGATGGGGACGAAAGCGCAAAACAGCCCGATGAAGGTGGCGCCGGCTGCGGCGCGGCGGTGCAGGTGCCAGATTTCCGTGCGGTCCAGCAGAAAGCTTACGGGCTTGAGGGCCGGATTCGCACGGATCTTGTCGGCGTCCGGCAGGTACCGGCGCAGGAACTTCTTTGGCATAACTCATTATGCCAAACGGGAGGTCATGGCGAACCGGGGCGGGGCTGCACGGGTACGGTAATCCGGCAGATCAACAGCGATTCCCGGGCCCGCCCGAAGCCTCCCGGGGACGCCGGCAAGCTTCCCTGACGGCGGAAACTCTTTCAGCAGGCATCCGTGTTGCAACCGCCCCTCCGCCGCGTCTCGACGCCCCAGTTCAAGCGCTGGACAGGTCGCGCTGTCTGGGTTGCCGCGATGCTGGCAGCCATGGGTTCGTTCCTGGTCGGAAAGGACCGGGCATTGGCGCAGCGGGTACCGCACTGTGTCTCCGAAGAGCCCCGCGACCTGGTGGTGAGGATCCAGTCTGCGGATCCGGCGGCGGACAACGCCCCCGCGCGACGCCTGCGCCTTGTGGTCGAGGTGCTCGAAGACACGAAACGCCGATGTATTGACCTGACGGGGCGCAGGCTGCGGTTGAACTGGCACTTGCCGCCGCCTGTTCGCGCGGGGGAGGCCTGGCGCCTGGCAGCGGAAGTCCGGGCGCCCTGGGGGTACCAGAATCCGGGCGGTTTCGACTACGAGCGCTGGCTGATGGCCAACGGCGTGAACGGTACGGGGTATGTCCGGCACGGCGAGCGCCTGGGCAGTTCCGGGCCGGCGCTGCTCGAGCGAGTCCATGGGGCGATCGCCGAACGGGTACAGCGCTTTCGCAACCGGGCACACCTGCTGGCGCTGGCCACCGGCGACGGGCGGCACCTGGGTGACGACGACTGGTCGCTGTTGCGCGGAACCGGCACGGTGCACCTGCTGGTCGTGTCCGGATTGCACGTGGGCCTGGTGGCGGTGTTCGGCCTGCTTGTCGGCCACGCGATCGGGCGGCTGGCGCCCTGGTGGCTGGCCAGGGTGCCGCTCGGCTGCGTGGCTGCTGGCGTTTCCCTGGCTGCGGTGGCGGGGTTCGTCTGGCTTTCCGGGGCCGGAATACCGGCCGTGCGGGCGGGCGTCATGGCCGGCTGCGGGATACTGGCGTTTGCGTCGGGCCGTACCGTTGCCCCCGGACGCTGGCTGGCCCTCGCAGCGATTGCCGTGCTCATGGTCGAGCCGCTGTCTCCGCTAAGTGCCGGATTCTGGCTGTCGTTCGGTGCCGTCTGCCTGCTGCTCGCCGGATTGTCGAACCGGTCGCCGCCGTACGGCTGGCTGCCGGGGCTGGCGCGGGCACAGTGGATCATGGTGCTGGGCATGACGCCCTTGGTGGCATTCGTTGTGGGGGAGGCTGCGCCGGTCGCAGGCCTTGCCAATCTGTACGCCGTCCCCT
>JAPOON010000640.1 GCA_026713405.1 Gammaproteobacteria bacterium | reverse complement strand
CGCCGGCGCGTTTTGCGCCATCGTGGCGCTGGCCGGCGGGAGCTTCTCGCTGTTCTGCGGTGCGGCGGTGCTTGTGGGTGTTGCCAATGCCTATGCGCAGCAATACCGTTTCGCGGCAGTGGAGAGCGCCAGTGCGGCATCGGCGGGGCTGGCGGTATCGATCACGCTTGCCGGGTCCATGGTCGGCGCGGTGCTGGGTCCGGAACTGGCCGCGCGGGGCGAGTGGTGGGTGGAAGGCGCACGTTTTACCGGAACCTTTCTGGCGGTTGGGTGCTGTTCCCTGATTGCGGGTGTTCTGCTGCTGTGGCTGCGCGCCCCAGGGGTTGCGGCGGCGCCGTCCGCAGCCGGCGGCGCGCGGCCCTTGCGGGAAATCGCGCGCAACCGGACGTTTGTGGTGGCCGGGCTCGGCGGCGCGGCGGGCTATGGGGTCATGGCCTTTGTGATGACGGCCGCGCCTCTCGCCATGCACGTCGTCGACGGCCATTCCCTTGCCCATACGGCAACAGCCATTCAGGCGCACATACTGGGCATGTACGCACCATCGCTGGTGACGGGCTTCCTGTTGAGCCGGTTCGGCTGCAGGCCGATCATGCTGGCCGGTGCGATGATTCTCGGTTTGTCGGTGGCCGCCGGCTTTGCGGGCCGCGAGGTAACGCATTACGGCCTGTCCATGATTGCGCTGGGCGTCGGCTGGAACTTCCTGTTCGTCGGCGGAACGACCCTGCTGGGCAGTGCCCACCGGCCCGAAGAGCGGTTTCGGGCCCAGGCGTTCAATGACTTCACGGTGTTCGGCCTCTCCGCGGTGGGCTCGCTCGGCGCCGGCGCCGTCATGCAACTCTACGGTTGGCATGCCGTCCTCTGGGCCTCTGTCCCGGCGATTGTCCTTGTCATGGGCGTGCTTGCCTGGGGTCGGAGGTACTCGACTTGAGACGCCACCGTCCGATTCAGCTGGCGCAATTGGGGGAATGCACCGTTGATTTTGCTTCCACGATGCGGTTCCATCCGCCGCTTGCCTTGGGAACAGGACGGTCTTCGGGCCAATCACGGAGAAGGATGGGATGGGTGACATACAGCTTTTCGACATCGAGACCCTGAAGTCGCCCCACGCGGCGCACAAGCGACTGCGCGACGAAGCGCCGGTGTATTTCGCGCAGGAACTCGGCCTGCACGTCGTCACGCGCTACGACCTGCTGCGCGAGGCGCTGCGCGACCCGGAAACCTACTCCAACCAGTTCGGAAATTTCCTGCAGGAACCCCAGCGGCGGCGCTTCGAGGCAGCCTCACCCGAAACAAAAGAGGCGATCCTGGGCCTTGCGGACCAACTGATCGATGAGCCACCGACCATGCTGACCCTGGATCGTCCGGAGCACACCAACTACCGTACGCTGGTCAACGAGCTCTTCACCGGATCGCGGATCAAGCGGGCGGAAGGGGCGGTGCAGAAGGTGATCGATGACACCGTCGAGTCGTTTGCCGGTGCGGGCGCCATCGAGTTCATTGCCCAATTCGCCATGCCGATTCCGCTCAGGATCATCGGCGACCGTCTCGGCGTGCCGGAAGCAGATCGCGAAACCTTTGATCGATGTGCGAACAATGCCGCGGACAGCCTGCGCCTCAACATGTACAGCGACGAGGAAATGGTGCGCCGCATGCAGCTCGAGCTG
>JAPOON010000639.1 GCA_026713405.1 Gammaproteobacteria bacterium | reverse complement strand
ATGCCGGGCTGAGGGTGCACGGTGTTGCCAACCTGTGGGTGGCCGATGCATCGATATTTCCGACCATACCGGCAGGCAACATCAATGCTACGGCGATCATGGTCGGGGAGAAGGCGGCGGACCTGATTGCAGGTTAGCGTACCCGCGTTCTCCCGCACGGAAAGCGGGTGAATGGTGCGCGCTAATCACGCGCGTTGGTTGCTTGTCTGGACGGGCGCGTCGACTTGCACGGCCACGGCCGCCTTCGCGGCAATCAACTCAACCCGGGAAAATCGTGCATCACCTGATGCGCATCCCAGTGCTTCCTGATGTTGCGCAGCCTTGCCCAGGCCGCGGTGGAGTAGCACTGCCGAACCCGGCGCGGGTCTTCAGCCGCATCGATCTCATTGATGTAGTGGCCCACCGCGTGTTCGTCGAGCTTGCCGGACATGCGCCGCAACCAGGCAATTTCCGCTTCGTCCTCCTCGGCGTTTTCCCAGACGCTGTAGATGCCGATGTAGGTGTTGCCCGCCACGGAGAAGGCCGCATCGCCGGCTACCGCCCGGGACAGCTTGGGTTGAATCACGACGTGATCCTTCCAGGACGGGGCGCGCATGAACTCGTCGGCAATGGCCTCGATAGCGCGGCGTGGACTGTCGGTCCAGGCGTTTTCGACGCCGAAGCGGCCGAAGCCGAAGCCGCGGCGCCAGTCCACGCCATCGACGAACAGCTTCTCGTAGGACTCGTGGACCAGCGGCGTCTTGAAAGCCGCCTGCCCGGCCGCGGGCATGGCGGCAACGGCATCGAGTACCGGCGCCGCCTGTTGCTCGTCGTCGGCATAAACCTGCACCCGTATGACCATGGCCTTGCGCACATCGGGCGGGTCAGCGGACGTGGATTGCGGATTGTGGGTCATCAGGGCCAGCCATTCGGTCTGGCGCGGACGCGCGGCGACCACCTGCTCGAGCAGCTGCAGTGCCGAATCGAGCGCCGCCAGCGGATAGGCATAGGTGCCGCTGTACACCGCCGCCGGCCGGTCGAAGGTCTTGATCTGCAGTTCCGTCACCACCCCCGGCAATGCGCCCGCGCCACCGCGCATCGCCCACAGCAGGTCCGCATTCTGCGTTTCGCTCACCGGCACGGCGCTGCCATCGGCGACGACGACCGTGCCGCCGAGAATGCAGTTGGCGGCCATGCCGTCCCATTCATCGCCGTTCAGCCCCATTCCGCCGCCCATGGCGAAGCCGCCCAGAGGCACGGTAGGGCAGTGCGCCACGGGAAAGGCGGTATCCTGTTTCTCGAGTGCGGCGAGCACATCGCGGGCCCACAACGATGGTCCTACACGGGCCGTGCCCGCGGTATCCGGCACCGAGAACTGCCGGAAACGGGACAGGTCCAGCAACATTCCCCCGTCGCGCACGCTGGCGCCCCAGATCTGATGGCCGCCGGAGCGCACCGCCATGCGCAGGCGGTTGCGCGCGGCGAAGCGGACGGCAGCCTGCACATCGGCGAGATTCTCCGGGCGCAGGATCATTTCCGGGAAGCGGTCCGGTTTGCGCATCTGCCACACCATGCCCCGGCGCCAGCTGTCATAGGCCGCATTCCCCCGTTCGATGATGCGTCCGCCAAAGCCGTCTATGCGTGGCAGTGCCCGGGCTATTGCAGTCCCCGAGGCGTGCCCGGAGGGCAAGCCGGCTACCGCCGGCAATGCGGCCAGCGCGGCCTTCAGGAAGGTACGGCGATTGCGCGTTTGCAACATCAGACTCCGGTTGAAGGAGACGCCCCCGGGCCTGATCGTCAAGTCCACGGCCCCGGCAAAGCTATCCCACCGATGCACAAGCTACAATAGACGCCGCCGTTTGCGGACCGGACAAGGATGTTGAAACCATGCGCGGAATCCTGACCGGGCAGGCCGCCTGCCTGTTATTGCTGCTAGCAGGATCGGCACGTGGGGGCGGCGACATGTCGCCGGACGAGCTTCGCTCGCACCTATCCGACCGTTTTCAGGCGCACTACATCGCCCCCTATGTCGCCGGCGACACCGATGCCTGGCTGGAGATATTCGATGAAGACATCGTTGCGCTGCATGACGGATTGCCGGCCTTGACCGGGAAGGCAGCGGTTCGAGAGTTCGCCGAGGTGGTGGCCGGCCATTTCGTGATCGAAAAAATGGACGCGGTTGTCGATGAAGTGCGGCGCGGTGGCGATTGGGCCTGGACCCGGGGCCGCTACGACACGCTGTTCACCGCCCGGTCTCCGGACGCGCCGCCGGGAGTGGCTGGGCCTCGCCAGGGCAAGTTCCTGTTGATGTGGGAACGGCAATCCTCCGGCGACTGGCTGGTGATCCTGGATATGGGCAACGGCACTCAGCAACCCTCGGCAACGACACAGCCCTGATGCGTGGGGCGCTCCTGATCCTGCTCCTGTTCGCCGGGCAAGGGGCCATTGGCGATGCATCGCTCTATTTTGCCTGCGGTGCTTGTCACGGCCGCAACGGAGAGGGCAACGAGGCCTTCGATGCTCCGGCCATAGCGGGCATGGACCCCGTCCACTTCAGTACGCAGTTGCGGAACTTCCGGTCCGGCGTTCGCGGCCGGTCGCTGGAAGACCTGTACGGACGGCAGATGGGCCTGATCGCCGCAGTGCTCGAGGATCAGGACATTCCCAGGCTGGCGGCCTACGTCGCCAACCTGCCACGCGAAAAACCGCTGCGCACGATGCCGGTACCGGAAGCGGATGCGGAATCCCTTTATGCGCCCTGCGCCGCTTGTCACGGCGCTAACGGGGAGGGTGTCGACGCCGTGGGCGGGCCGCCCCTTGCCTGGCTCGACGACTGGTACCTGCTGCGGCAGTTGCGCAACTACAGGTCGGGGACGCGCGGCGCGGATTCCCGCAACCGGCCGGGTGTGCAGATGCGTGATGCCCTCGCCAACTACTCGGATGCACAGTTCAGGCAACTAGCCCCCTACATTGCGGCCCTGCCGAGCCGGGCGCCGGACGCCTGAGCCTGCATGTGGCCTTCGCAAAAGGCGTGCGTTGAAGATGCATAAGCAGCGGCACGCATACACCGCGATACTCGACCGCGGGAAGTTCACTCCATCGCTCAAGCGCGCGCGGCAGGGGCAGGCATGAAAGTCACGGTGATGGGCGGCGGCAACGGCTGCTTTGCGGCTGTCGCGCAACTCAGCGAGAACGGTCACGATGTCTGCTGGTGGCGGCGCGACGGCGCTGCACACCAAGCCGTTGCGGATGCGGGCGGGTTCGAAGTACGGGACCGACACGGCGCGCGGCACGTTCCGTTTACCCGTCTCAGTGCAGACCTCGAAGCTGCGGTCGGGCACGGACAACTCATCGTCATCCCGTTGCCCGCGACCACGCATGCGGATCTGGCGCCCCGGGTTGCCCCCTTCCTGAAGAGCGGCCAGGTCGTGCTGCTGTGCCCCGGCACGTTCGGCAGCTACCTGTTCGCCCAACAACTGCACCGGGTCCGGCCGGGCGCCGAGGTCTGTTTTGCGGAGACTGGGACCCTGCCGTACCTGGCGCGCAAGCACGGCGCCACGCAACTGGTGATCAGCGGTTATGCAACGCGCCTGCCGACCGGTGTGTTTCCGGCGGCGAACACCGGCTACGCAATCTCCGTCCTGGAGCAGGCCTATCCCGCGGTGGAACGCTGCGAGGATGCCCTCAGCGGCGCGTTGATGAATGCCGGGCCCATCATTCACCCACCACTGATCCTGATGAATGCCGGCCCGCTCGAGCACTTTCCCAGTTGGGACATCCACAACGAGGGCACCCAGCCGTCCGTGCGCCAGGTGACGGACCGCTTGGACGATGAGCGCATCGGCCTGCGTGAAGCGCTCGGGTATGGGCCGCCGCACTTTCCGTTGCGCGACCACTATTCCGTGGATGGGGACGAGTGGATGTACGGCTACGCCGCCCACGACGAACTCGTCGACAGCGGCGACTGGCGGGAGCACATCGACCTTCGCGCCCACCGGTACATGACGGAAGACACCGCGCTCGGGTTGTCTTTCCTGTCGTCGGCGGGCCGATGGGCGCAACAGCCCATGCCGCTGACCGACGGGCTGCTGGCGGTTGGTAGCGCGATCATGGGTACCGACCTGTATGCGAACGGCAGAACGCTGGAGAACATCGGTCTTTCCGCGCTGCCGCGGGAGCGGCTTGTCGAACGGCTTGCGCATGGATTGGGGTAGGGCAGATGGCGATTGAGCCGGTACTGATCGTCGGCGCCGGGCGCATGGGACGCGGTATTGCCCAGGCGTACGCACTTGCCGGCCGTGAGGTGTGGCTGATCGATCTCAAGGAACGGAACTCCCAAGGGTTCTCCGGACTGGTTGCATCCGTACGGCGGGACATGGTGCTCGACCTGCGGCTCGCCGTGGAACTCGGATTCCTGGCGGGCGATGCCGTCGACGCCGCCTTGCGCCGCGTCCGCACCGTACAGGGGGTGCCCCGGGAAGGCTGGCCGACAGACGCAACCCTGGTGTATGAGGCGTTGCCGGAAACGCCCGAACTCAAGCGCACCGCCTTCGACTGGATCAATCGGCAGGTGCGCGAAGACGCGGTGGTGGCGTCCACAACGTCGACGTTGAGCATCGACGAACTCGGTGCGATGGTGGAGAAGCCAGGGCGATTCCTGCACGCCCACTGGCTGAATCCGGCACACCTGATGCCGCTCGTCGAGGTTGCCGTGGGCCAGGCGACCGCCGAGTGGGCTTACCGGCGGGTGCACGACTCCCTGGTCGCTATTGGCAAGGTGCCGGTCCGTTGCACGGCATCGCCCGGCTATATCGTGCCCAGAATCCAGGCGCTGGCGATGAACGAGGCGGCGCGCATGGTCGAGGAAGGGGCAGCCGCCGCCGAGGACATCGACCGGGCCATCCGCATCGGCTTTGGCCCGCGCTTTGCCGTACTGGGGCTGCTCGAGTTCATCGACTGGGGCGGCAACGACATTCTCTACCACGCATCCCGCCACCTGGCGCGGACCCTGGATGACCGTCGTTATCGCGCCCCGGGGGTCATCGAGGACAACATGGCGGCCGGGCACAACGGCTTGCGGGAAGGCCGGGGATTCTACGATTACACTGCGATTGACGCCGATGCCTACCGCAGAGAGCGGCTCGGACAATTCATGAAGCTGGTCGAACATCTGGGTTTTCTGCCCGCGGGCCT
>JAPOON010000638.1 GCA_026713405.1 Gammaproteobacteria bacterium | reverse complement strand
CGCGGCGGCCTCGCGCAGTTCCTCTGCATCGGCAGATCCATATCCGTAGAGGCAGGCGGTAGATGCTCCGCGGGTCAGCAGCAGGCGGAATGGCTTGGGGGGGGGGGGGCCGAAGGACTCGGTCAGCAGGCAGTGCATGGCGTGGTCCGGTTCCTGGAGGCGCCTTGTGCCCATCCAGCGCTGGAAGTCGCGCACATTGACCTCGACGCGAACCATCTGCAGGGTTCCGGCGGCAGCCTGATGGTTGAGTAATGTGGTCATGGTTGCCCTTCCTCCTGCTGTTGTCCAGCAGCGAACTTCTCCCGCTCAATGGCGGCTTGCCGGATCGGTCTGCCGCCACCGTGCAGGCCCGAAACCCAGTTCCGCTCATCGGTGATCATCTGGGCGCGGCCGCGTTCGAAATCCTCCGCGCTTTCCGTACCCTCACCTTCAGGCCACTGGACCCGGATGGTTGGCCGATCGGCCGGTTCGTCGACCAACGGCACGGAAAGCAGCGCTTCCAGGGCGGTGCTGCCGTAGCTGTATCCTCCGAACAGCGGGGCCGACGGCAGGCATGGTTTGCGCCCGATGAACAGGGGGCGCATCGGTTCTTCCAGCGCTGTGGCCAGATCCTCCAGCGTTGGATTGCCATCTGCCGGGTCGAGACGCGGGGCAACAGTCACTCGCATATCCGCGTGGTAGTCCCGATAGCGAAGGTGCGGCGCATTGTAAGTGTTGAGTCCTCCGGCCCGCTCGTCCGGTGCTCCGCGGGTGGTCCAGCCCCTGTCGTTAGCTCCCAGTTGCGCCGTCTGGAAGTCCGTCGTTCGCAGGCCGCTGTGGGATTCGCGGTCAATACGGGCGGCGAAGCCCAGCCGGTCCTGCAGGTCCTGGTGTCGCTGGCGTTCGACGCGCCGCCAGCCCAGGGCGTTGACCAGCAGGCCGGTCAGCATGGAGACTGCCGGGAAGGGACGGGTGGCGCCCAGGTTATCGACGATCTCGCCGCCGAAGCTCATCAGGGGCGCTTCCAAGTTCAGTATGAGGTGATTTGCCATCGTCACACCGCGCCGTTGAGGATGGCGTCGGTGGCCCACGACGCCAGTTCGTCCAGGTTCAGGCGTTCCGCGCCGGGAATTTCGCAGTCCTCCACTGACATGACGCGGCGCGTCTCCTTGACGCCGTAGGCGTTGTCGAGATTGCCCAGGTAACCGGACAGCGCGCCGATGGCTTCGGCGTACTGGGGCCTTGACGGGTTGCGGTAAGCGTTGGCCAGGCTACGGGGTTGGCGGCTGCCCGCCTCGGTCAGCATCAGGTAAGCGCAGGCGTAGGGCGCGGTGGAGCCGAGCTTGGCCCCGGGAGACACGGTGGCGATGAGGTGAGTCAGGTGTTCGACCCCCCTGGCGGCCAGGTCCCGGTCGGTGTCCAGCCAGTCGCCGGAGTCGCATCCCTCCAGGTTGGAGACCAGCCCCGGCATGTCAACCACCACGTAGCCGTAGAACAGGCCGGCGGTCAACTCCATGTCGCCGATGTGGGCGGCCCCGGCGTCCTCATCGTCGCCCTGGAGGTCGTCCACCACGGAGAAGTAGTCGCTCTCGCTCTCCTCCCGGTGGACGGTGAAGGCGTGGGCCACATGGATGGCGGCCTCGATGTTGGATCCGGGGTCGGAGGTCACCATTCGCCCGAACAGGGCGCCCTCCAGCCCGGCGGGCAGGCGCGTGCCGTCCATCAGGGCGCGGAAGTTGTTGCCCTCGCCTCGCCGTCCGCTGAACAGGGCGGCCGCAGCGTCGCCGGCGGCCTTGGCATCTTTGGGGTGCTCGGCACAGATGGCGGCGGCCCGCTGGTGCAGGTGCTCCACCTCGGGCACGCCCAGCAGCAGGGGCTAGCGGCCCCGTTCGGTGGCGCTGCTGCTGCCGTACACGCCGACGTTGAAGGCGTTTCCCACCGCTGCCAGCACCTCGTCGCTGATGCCATCAGCTCCCCTGAGGGGCGCGATCACCCTGCGTTCCACGAGGTTGCGCGACCGGATGGCCTCCGTGCTGCCAGCGATACCGTGAATGGCGAACTCGTCCTGTGCGGTGCGCCAGTGCCGCTTCAGGCACCGCGAGGATATGCGGGTGCGGACGGAACCGCCGAATGTCATGCGCTTGGCCAGGCCGCTGTCGTCCCGGTTGAGCAGCGCGGCCGGGTAGGAGTGGAGGGTGTGAATTTGCAGGAACCTCGGAGTGGTCATTGGTCAGTCTCCTCGCTTTGGAGTGTTGCTCTATTCGCTTTCGGAATTTGACTTATTGGATCGGCGTTCCGCCCGGTAGTATTCGCGGGCGATACGGCGGCGGCTTTGCTCGGCGGCATCATCATCGTAGCCCTCGTTCAGGATGAATTGCGCCATTTCCCGCCAGTTGAAGGAGACCCCGGAGGCGGTTAGCATGCGGAACATCCGTGCCAGCAGGGTCCGCAGCATGGGCCCGTCCGCGGTCAGCAGGCGGTTGAGCCGGGCCTCGCTATAGAAGCCAGTGGCCCGCCGCGACTCGCCACCGAGAAACAGAGCTCTTCCCACTGGCATTTGGCCGTTGTGTGCGGTAACGCGATTGGCCTCGCCGCTGCAGGTGGACGTCGTCAACGCGATGCCGTGGATGATCAGTGCCCACTTCCTTTCTACTGCCTCCCCGACATCCAGCAGGCCATACTGGGCCATCAGCTTCCAAAAGGCTGCCGCGTCGGGCTCGTCGGGATCCATGCGCCGCAATTCGGCCAAGTCGCCCCGGTGATGCTCGACATATTGCCCGATGGTCCCGGCCATGCTGACTGCTCTTTCCGGCCAGGGCTGGGTATTTTCACCCCGGCCCACGGAACCGGGCGATTAGGCAACTTCCCTCGTGGTCTCTCTTGTACCTCCTGGTCACGGTCTGGGAACAGGTCCGGAAACCCACTTCCTCCCCGGATCCTGCCCTCGAACAACCCCTCTGCGGCCTCTCGGGCCTTGTATTAATAGATTGAGGGGCAGGGTATCGAATCCTCGGCGTCATGGAGCAAGGCGCGGGCGTGGTTGATCAAACCGCTCAAGTCATCATCGTTGAGCAACCAGCGATGTCGGATACCGGGTCGGCCCGCAGCACCCGCCTCGAACTCGTCCTGCGGGGCATCGAAGAATGTTGTGTAGACGATTTCGTCGAGACGGTTCAGCCACGATCAAGCGCGCTCCCGGTGCTCCGGCTGGCTGTTGGCGGAATCTCCCCGATTCGCAAGGGTCTGGATGGCATGGCTCAGGATTCGCTGGACCTTGCCCACGCCCTCGATCCGCGCCTGCGAGATTGCTGCCACGTCGTCCAACCCTCCACCGCCGCGGCGCATGATGGCCATCTTGAACCTGTGCCTCACCGGCACCCACCGTTCGTGATAGCCTTCGGTCTTGCCTTGACCCCGCACCATGGCCCGGGCCACCAACTCCAAGGGCTCATGCGAATGTCTCTCCGCCTGAGTGGGGCTCAGCAGTGCCGGACGGTCATAGTCGGCCGAGGTGAGGTACTCGGCGACTCGCTTGTAGGTGAAGCCCCAGCCGGGCAGAGTCAACACCTTGTCGCCCTTCTTGTCGCGATGATCCACCAAAGCCCAGGGTTCACCGGTGATCCCGTTGAGGGACTTGACTTCGACGCGGGCGGCCTTGGTGCTTGTCCTCATGGCACGGACTTGACCTCTCACATCAA
The DNA here is from genome assembly GCA_026713405.1 of Gammaproteobacteria bacterium. The sequence goes on along the minus strand of JAPOON010000638.1, from coordinate 290 downwards.
GGCGCAACCGTATGCGGCGACACACCTCCATGTACAGCGGGTGCAGGCGGTTGAGTGTCAGCGCCTCGGCTGCGTTCCCGTCCCAAGGCAGTGTCCACAGCAGAGTGTGGCCTGAGGCCGTTCCCGTGTGGTCGGCCATTACCCCTGGCAGGAACTCCAAGAGGGCCTCAATATCCCGCCGTACGTAGGCGCCGGGACTAAGAAACTATCTCAAAACCTGATTTGCCACTGACGGCGGTACCAGAGCAGAGCGCAGGCCAATTGGACGAGGCCGATGTAGTTGGATGCCT
>JAPOON010000637.1 GCA_026713405.1 Gammaproteobacteria bacterium | reverse complement strand
TTCAGGATCACCTTGCGCGTGTAGTCCCGTTCCGAAATGATCCCTACCGGTTGCCCTTCCTGCATGACCAGCAGGGCGCCGATTTCCTTCTCGGCCATCATGGCGATCGCCTCAAACACGGTGTCCGCGGGGTCGCTGCTGTAGATGCCGCCGCGCTTTGCCTTCAGGATATTGCGGACCGTTCGCATGGTCTTCTCCCAACAAGTTGCCGATGCACTAGATTGTGTGTGGTGCGCGCCGGAATGACAAATCCGGCGTTTCGCGACCCGGCGCGGACCCCTCGGAGCACACCCCGTACTGCGAACGGTTGCAGTGACGTGGCCGGGCCGTGGTATAAAAAGTCCGGGGAGGGAGCGGTCCCCCGTACAGAACACCTGTTCGCGAAAACGGTTCTCAAACGAAGTTGGCATGACGCCGCCGGTTTTTTTCGCGTTGGGTCGGGGCAGCGCCCCATTGGCAAACAATCAGGAAAACGGATGACCGAGGAACTCTCCCAATCCCATTCGGCCGTGCGCTTTGAAGCCGACGAAAACCCTCCCCTGCCGCTGACCTTCGGCCTGGGCCTGCAACTCGCGGTACTCGCCATCGGCGGCATCGTGCTCACTCCGGCCATTATCATCCGCGCCGCGGGCGCCAGCGACGCGTTCCTGGCCTGGGCGGTCTTCGCAGCGGTTGCGGTAAGCGGCCTGTCCACCGTAATGCAGGCGCTGCGCCTGGGGCGGATCGGCGCCGGCTACGTGCTGCTGATGGGCACGTCCGGCGCCTTCATAGCGGTCAGCGTCACGGCGATCGCCGAGGGCGGCCCGGCCATGCTCGCCACCCTGATCGTCATTTCCTCCCTGTTCCAGTTCGCGCTGTCGACCCGGCTGTCGCTCTTCCGCCGCATCCTGACCCCCACCGTGGTGGGAACCGTGATCATGCTGATCGCAGTTACCGTCATGCCCATCGCCTTCAACATGCTGAAAACGCTGCCCGACGGCGTCCCGGGAACCGCACCGGCGCTGATCGCCACCGTTACCCTGTTCGTCATCCTGGGCATCGCACTGAAAGCGACCGGAGCGCTCCGGCTATGGGCGCCCGTCATCGGCGTGATCGCAGGTTCGATGACCGCCGGTTACTTCGGCATGTACGATACCGGCCGGATAGCGGAAGCCGCCTGGATCGGCATTCCGGAGGTCGCCTGGCCGGGCTTCGACCTGGAGTTCGGGGCGGTATTCTGGAAGCTGCTGCCCGCATTCGTGTTCGTCACCCTGGTGGGCGCCATGGAAACCATCGGCGACGCCACGGCCATCCAGGGCGTGTCGTGGCGGCAGCCGCGTGCGGTCGACTTCCGCGCCGTGCAGGGCGCGGTGGCCGCGGACGGCATGGGCAACCTGCTGTCCGGGCTTGGCGGGACCGTGCCCAACACCACCTATTCCAGCAGCGTCGCCGTCACGGAACTGACCGGCGTCGCGGCCCGCGGGGTGGGGGTCGCCATCGGCTGCATTTTCGTGGTCATGGCATTCCTGCCGAAGGCGCTGGCGGTCATTCTTGCCATCCCCGACGCCGTTGTCGCGGCGTTTCTGGCGATACTGCTGGCGATGCTGTTTTCGGTCGGCATGAAGATGGTCGTTCAGGCCGGGCTCGACTACAGGACCGGGCTGATCGCCGGGGTGTCGTTCTGGATGGGGGTCGGCTTCCAGAACGGCCTGATCTTTCCCCAGTACGTTTCCGCGTTCGCCGGGGGCCTGCTGGAAAACGGCATGACCGCCGGTGGCCTGACCGCGGTGCTGATGACCCTGTTCCTCGAACTGGCCGCACCGCGCCGCCGCCGCGTCGAAACCGCCTTCAATCTGGAGGCGTTACCGGTCATCAGGGAGTTTCTCGCCGAATTTGCGACCCGCAACGGCCTGCAGACCGAAACGGCCGCGCGTCTCGATGCCGCCGGCGAGGAGACGTTGCTCACCCTCCTCAGGGAAAACGAAGGCGGTGAAGAGTCGGCGCCCCGGCGCCTGCGGCTGACGGCGCACAGGGAAGCGGGGGGCGTCGTACTGGAATTCGTGGCCACCGGGGGAGACGAGAACATCGAGGACCGGATCGCGCTGCTCGGCGAGGGCGCCGCCGCCGGGGAACAGATCGAGCACGAGGTGTCCCTGCGGCTGCTGCGGCATCTCGCCTCGTCGGTTCACCACCAGCAGTATCACGACACCGACATACTGACCGTCCGCGTCGATGCCGAGAATCGCAGCCCGATCTGACCCGCCGGCCGCTCGGCCGTGCTGTTGGAATAACGGCGCCGGCATTCACCGTTACATCGCAATGAGGACAACGCCCAGTTGAGCGACGGGATATCTCTCAAACGCGCCGTCAATCGCCCGTGAGCGGTGGACGGGCATAGGCGCATGGGCTAAGTTGACTCCCTTGAACAACCGGAGAGCAAGCCAATGAGCGGGGCTGACCTGAAACGGGCAGGATTGAAGGTAACATTGCCCCGCCTCAAGGTGCTTGAGGTGCTCAGCAGCGCCGAGCCTCACCACATGAGCGCAGAGGATGTCTACAAGCGCCTCATCGAGCAGGAAGAGTCAGTGGGGCTGGCGACGGTCTACCGGGTGCTCACCCAGTTCGAATCGGCGGGCATCGTCGAACGGCACAATTTCGACGACGGGCACAGCGTCTACGAACTCTCCGCCGGCGACCACCACGACCACATGGTCGACATCGACACCGGCCAGGTCATGGAGTTCGTCAACGAGCGTATCGAAACCCTGCAGAGAGAAATCGCACAGGAACAGGGCTACGAGTTGATGGACCATCAGCTTGTGCTGTACGTGCGCAAGAAGAAGTAACGGCACGCTCAGTCGGCGGGCCGTCCCGGCCGTTCCACACACCGTCTTTCAATCCCGCGTTACCGCGGCTGTTCCCTCGGCAACGCGATTCCAGCCTGCGGATTCGCCTTCCGGCAATCAATGCCTGGCGGCCTGGCCAGCAAATCTCACGAACATTCGTCACCAGGGCGTCGAGGCGCTGCTCCACGTGGCTGCGCGGACCGGATTCATCTGGCCAACGGCCTCCATTTGGTTGAAAATGAGAATTGCTTTTATTCAAACGGCCAAGTCCCGAGCGGGATACTCATGGAGTTCAGCCTCAGCGACCTGAAACCCGGCGATGAAGCGCGCGTGGCCGGCTATTCCGAACACTCGACCTACGCCCAGGGCCTGCTGCGTCTCGGGCTCATTCCGGGAACGCGCTTCGAGGTACAGCGCCGGGCGCCCCTCGGTGACCCGGTCGAGATCCGGTTTCGCGGTTTTTCACTGACGCTGCGGCCGGAAGAGGCCGACTGTCTGCTGCTGGAGAAGCTGTGACCACCGTTGCGCTGATCGGCAACCCGAATTCCGGGAAGTCCACGCTGTTCAATGCCCTGACCGGCGCCCGGCAACGGGTCGGCAACTGGCCCGGCGTCACCGTCGAGCGCAAGACGGGCCACTACCGCCATGGCGACGCCACCCTCCAGGTTGAGGACCTGCCCGGCATCTACGGCATGGCGCCGGCGGGAGACGCCATCGACGAGCGCATCGTGCAGCAGTACGTGAGCGACGGCCGGGCCGACGTTCTGGTCAACGTGATCGATGCCTCGAGCCTCGCCAGGGGCCTGTACCTGACCCTGGAACTGCTCGAACGGGGCCAGCCGCTGGTGGTGGCCCTCAACATGATGGATGTGGCCGACAGGCACGGCAGCCATATCGATACCTTCAACCTGGCCAGGCGGCTCGGATGCCCGGTCGTTCCGCTGGTCGCGACGCACAACGACGGCGTCGGCGCGCTCAAGGACGCGATCATGACCCGCCCCGCCGCCACGCGGGCAGCGCCGCATCCGCCGTCGGCCAGCGTGGAAGCCCGCTACGCGGAGGTTGACCGCCTGCTGGAGGGGTGTCTTTCGACAACGCCGGTTCGGCGCACGCTGACCGATCGAATCGACCGGGTCGTGCTGAATCGCTACCTGGCGTTCCCGATCTTTCTCGGCGTCATGTACCTGATGTTCATGTTCGCGATCAACGTGGGGTCCGCCTTCATCGACTTTTTCGACATCGCCGGCGCCGCCCTCTTCGTCGAAGCGCCCAGGCAATTGCTGATGTCGGCGGGGCTGCCCCGGTGGGCGGTCGTCTTCCTGGCCGATGGGGTCGGCGGCGGCATACAGCTCGTCGGCACCTTCATACCGGTCATCGGCTGCCTGTTCCTGGCCCTGTCGTTCCTGGAGGACACCGGCTACATGGGGCGCGTGGCCTTCATCGTCGACAGGCTGCTGCGGGCGCTGGGCCTGCCGGGCAAGTCCTTCGTGCCGCTGATTGTCGGGTTCGGCTGCAATGTGCCGGCCGTCATGGCCACGCGCACCCTCGACAACGAACCCGACCGCATCATGACCACGATCATGGCCCCATACATGTCGTGCGGTGCCCGGCTGACCGTCTATGCCCTGTTCGCCGCGGCGTTCTTCCCCTCCGGAGGGCAGAACGTGGTCTTCGGCCTGTACCTGATCGGCGTGGCCGTGGCCGTGGTCTCGGCCACCGTCGTCCGCAGGCATCTTGTCGCGGCGCCCGTCGGAACCTTCGTGCTGGAGCTGCCCGCCTATCACATGCCCACGGTCAGGAGCCTGCTGCTGCAGACCTGGCAACGCCTGCAGGGGTTCGTGCTGCGCGCCGGCAAGGCCATCGTGCTGGTCGTCGTGATCCTGAATACGGTCAACTCGATCGGCACCGACGGCAGCATCGGCAACGAGAACAGCGAGAATTCCGTGCTGTCGGCCATCGGCAAGACCATCACGCCGGTGTTCCACCCCATGGGCATCGACGAGGACAACTGGCCGGCCACGGTGGGCATCTTCACCGGCATCTTCGCCAAGGAAGTGGTGGTGGGCACGCTCGATGCGCTGTACGCACCGCAAACCGCGGCGGACGACGCCGACCTGCTGGCCATGCTGGGGGCTGCGGCCGCGAGCGTTCCGGACAATCTTGCGGAGCTGGGCGGCGCCGTCGCGGACCCGCTCGGGCTCAACCTCGACGCGCTGGGCGATGCGGAGGCGACCGCGGCCGACCAGGAAGTGGAACTCGATACCATCGCCGTCATGCGGACGCTCTTCCACGGCGAACTCGGCGCGTTCAGCTACCTGCTGTTCATCCTGCTGTACATGCCCTGCGTCGCGACCATCGGCGTCATCTACAAGGAGATCGGCGCCTTCTGGGCGGTCTTCTCCACCGCCTGGTCAGTGGTGATGGCCTACAGCGTCGCCGTGATCGTCTACCAGGTCGGCTCGTGGGGCAGCGACCCCACCGCTGCTGCCGGATGGCTGGGGATGGCGCTCGCATTGGCCGCTACCGGCTTTACGCTGCTTATCCAGTGGGGACGGAGGCATTACCGGGAGCGGGTTCTCATTCCGGTGGTGCAGGTTTCCGATTGATTCGAAACCTAGTGTCGTGTCCGGTTAATTCCTTGTATTTCAGCGTGCCGCACGGGGCCTGTGGCGGGGGGCGGCCCCGGGCCGCTCAACGAACCCCCGCGGGGGCCTTCCCCCCCCGCACCCGCCCGCACAGCTCGACGGGGGGGTGGGCGGGGGGCCGGGG
>JAPOON010000636.1 GCA_026713405.1 Gammaproteobacteria bacterium | reverse complement strand
TGGATGCGGGCGCCGCCGGAGTCGTTCAGGCCGATGACCGGCGCCCCGACCTTCATGGCCTGGTCCATGACCTTGCAGATCTTCTCCGCATGCGCTTCTGAGAGCGCGCCGCCGAAGACGGTGAAATCCTGGCTGAACACGAACACCAGGCGGCCGTTGATGGTGCCGTAACCGGTGACCACCCCGTCGCCCGGGACTTTCTGCTCGTCCATGCCGAAGTCGTTGCAGCGGTGCTCGACGAACTTGTCCCACTCCTCGAAGCTGCCGTCGTCGAGCAGCAGGCTGATGCGTTCCCGGGCCGTCAGCTTGCCCTTGGCGTGCTGCTGTTCGATGCGCTTCTCGCCGCCGCCCAGCTCCGCCCGGGCGCGCTTCTCGTCCAGCATGGCAATGATGTCCTGCACGGAATGCCCTCTATATTCCCGTGGATGCCGGAGAATAACTTGGGGCAGGCCGCCGCACCACACCCGCGCCGGACGGTGAGATGCAGCGGGCTGCTAAAACGTGACGCGAACTCCCGCCTCGATGGTTCGGCCCGGCTGCGGCACGAGGTCCTTGACGATGGAGGTGTGCAGCCGCTGCTCGTCGTCGGTCAGGTTCCGGCCCTGCACGAATACGGTGATCGAAGTATCGCCCCAGTCGCTGCCCCAGCCGAGGTAGGCGCGCAGGTCGTCGTAAGCGTCGGTTATCAGTTCGAAATCCGCCACATCATCCTGCTTGAATGCCCGGACGTAGTCGACGTTGAAATCGACGCTTCCCCAGTCGAGTTCCAGGCCCACACCGGCCCGTTGCGGCGGAATCCGGGGGAGGTTGTCATTGCCGGAAACGTCCAAGTCCGCGGAGACGATGTCGTAGAAGGCACTGAGTTCCAGGCTTCCCGCCTCCCAGACCGCGACAGTCGCGGCGGCCTCCAGGTCAAGCCCGGTGAACGTGGCGTCGGCCTGGCTGAATTGCCGGACATCCAGCCCGTCCTCTTCCTCGCCGGTGGCCTGCTGAAAGATGAAGTCATTGAACTCGATGAAATAGAGGTTCCCCCGCACCGACCAGCGCTCGCCTTGTGCATCGAGAGACGCCGACAGGTTGACGGCCTTTTCCTCGTTCAGGTCGCGGTCGCCGATCTCGAAGCTGCTCGTGGCCAGGTGCGGTCCGTCGGAATACAGCTCTTCTCCGACCGGGGCGCGGGTGGAGTAGTCGGCGAGCAGCCTCGCCCGCCAGATGTCTCCCAGCGGAACAATAGCGCCCAGCGATGCGCTCACGCCGCTGAAGCTGTCGCTGCCACCCGTCAACGGCTCGTGCTTCACCCCGTCGTAGCGGGCGCCCGCCTCCAGCTGAAAGCCGGAAAACGACCGCTCTCCGACCCAGAACACGCCGAAAGACCGCGTATCCACCGGTGGGGTGAAGGCTTCTTCGCCGACAACCGAGAACTCACGGTCGCCGTACTGCACGCCGACGGCTCCATTCCAGCCGGCCCAGTCCTGGTGGGTCAACTCGGCGCGCGCTTCCCAGGCTTCGTTGTCGAAAGCCGTGCCGACTTCGCCCGAGCCTTCAACTTCCTGGTGCTCGTAGTCGTTGATGCCCATGCGCACGTTGAGGTTCGTGAAGCCCGGTAGCGGGTCGATCAGGGCGGCTTCGATGTCGACGCGCGTCTGCTTCATGTCCGAAAAGGGCGTGCCTTCCTCGCCATGCTCTTCTTCCTCTTCGTGGTCTTCGTCCTCTTCGTGGTCCTCGTCTTCGTCGTGGTCCTCGTCGTGATCCGCATCCTCGTCATGGTGTTCGTCTTCGCCGTGAGCGTGACTGTGCCCGGGAATGCCGTACTCGGATTCCGTTCGGCTAACCGATACCCCTATGAAGCCGCGCTCGCTGACGAACGAGAAGCCGGCGGCGCCTCCGTAGGTCTCCAGGCCGCTGCCCGGCACCATGCCGTAGACGGGCTCTTCTTCGTCGGCATGTTCGTCTTCGTGGTCCTCTTCCTCGTCATGATCCTCGTCGTGGTCTTCGTCCTCGTCGTGATCCTCGCCCTCTTCGTGGTCTTCTTCATGGTCTTCATCCTCGTCATGACCATGCTCCTCCTCCATGGCCATGAAGCGCGCGGACTCCGCATATCCCGGAATCTCGTAGTCGTCCATTTCCCGGGCGAAGCCGTCGAGGTGCCAGGCGAAGCTGCCGCCACCCCCGTCGAGCCGGAACGAACCGTTCTTGCCGTCGCCGTTGTCTCCCGCCCGAACGTCGAGCTTGCCGGTTATCCTGTCCGGCACCACGTGCGGGATACGTCCCGTATGTGTGTCCACGACGCCGCCGATGGCGCCGGACCCGTACAGCAGCGTGGCCGAACCCTTGAGTATCTCGACGCGGTCAGCGATGAACGGGTCTACCGTTACCGCGTGGTCGCTGCTGGTGACGGAAACGTCGAGGGTGTCGATGCGGTCCTCGAGCACCCGCACGCGGGCGCCGTCGAGGCCGTGAATGACGGGGCGGCCAACCGCGACCCCGAACGAACTGTTGTGGATACCCGGTTCGTTGGCAACGGTGGCGCCGATGCTGTCGGCGACCTTGCGGTCGAGTTCCTCGCCTGCAAGCACATCGTGGGCCTGAGCCAGGCCCTCCGCGGACAGCGGGTGGCCGATGACAAGGACTTCTTCGATTATCGAGTTCGCCCGTTCGGACGGCGCCTCCTCTCCGTAGACAAGCGCCGGCAGGCATCCTGCCAGCGCGAGTGGTAATAGCTTGTTGAATTGCATGAAAAAACTCCTGGTGACAAACGGCACGGCTTCCGGGGGAGGCCGTGTTCTTTCGGCTTTGTCAGTCAGGAAAGGGGTGGTGCGCGGGTGAGGCGGCGCTCGAACGGGCGTGCGAGAAGGGGACCGGAAGCATCCCGTGCATGGCACGCGATTTCCGGCAACTGTGGCCTGGGCAACTCGCCGCCCCCGGCAAGGACACTGCCGGAGTCGGAGCAACTGCAAATGCTGCAGAGGTCCTGCGGGACGGGGGTGTCATGCAGATGCTGCCCGGCAACGACCTGCGCACTGCACAGCGCAATCGCCGCGACGGCGACAAGAATTTTCAGCGCACCGAGACGGCGTTGCAGATGCGAAAGCATGGCGGGGTTCCTCGGCCGCGATGGTAGCACAGTTCCGGGCCCGCCGGACTCGCGGAAACCCCGTTTCAGGGGCCGATTGGCCTTGCGAACCGCGAGCGGGCGTTCTACTGTTGCGGGTCTCACCTGCCGGGGATCGTAGTGCGCTGCGTCGGTGACATCCTGGAAGAGAAATCCGAAGAAGTGGTCTGGATCGGGCCGCTCGAATCGGTGTTCGATGCCCTCAAGCTCATGAACGAGAAAAACATCGGCGCCGTCCTGGTGCAGATCGAAGGGTACCTCGTCGGCATCCTTTCGGAACGGGACTACATGCGCAAGGTGATCCTGGATATCCACTCTTCCCAGAAGACGAAGGTCTCCGAGGTGATGACCCGCGATGTCGTGACGGTGACGCGGGAAGACACCATCGTGCACTGCATCGCCCTGACCAGAAAGCACCATGTGCGTCATCTGCCGGTGGTCGAGAACGGCAGGACCGTCGGCATGATCTCGCTGCGCGACCTGTTCCTGGACGTTATCCATCAGAAGGTGGGCGATATCGTCGAATAGTCGGCGGGCGGCGCCAGCCATTCCGGCGCGACCGCCATGGGGCCGTCCAGCGCAAGCAGGAATGCCTCCAGCCTCTTCAACTCGTAAGGCAGCAGGTTCAGCGGCTTCGCCTCGTTGTGCCCCACGATGGCCGGGCGGGCGCGGTTGTAGTGGTCGAGTACTCCGGCGATCGACCTGATCTGCCCTGCATGCATGAAGGGGCCGGTGCCTCCGAGGTTGCGCAGTGACGGCGTCTTGCGCGCACCGGTCAATTCGGTGCCGGTCCTGGCGAAAAGCAGTTCCGCGCAATCCCGTTCCGGCGGGTCGTTGTGGATTCCAAGGCAATTGAACGGGTCGTTCAGCACCTGCTCGACGCCGGAAACCCGGCCCTTGTCCGGAAGCCTTCCCAGGAGCGGCAGGACGCCCGTATTGTGGAACTCGTGGTTGGTGAACAACGGGCCGTTGTGGCAGTTGAGGCACTGCGCCTTGCCGATGAACAGGCGCAATCCCTCGCTCGCCCTGCGGCTGAGACCGGCTGGGGAAGACACGGAGGAGTCCGGATCCTTCACGTAGCGGTCGAAATCCGTTTCTCCGGGAAGCAGCAGCCGTTGGTACGCGGCGATGGCCTTGCCGATATTGACGAAGACGGCAGTGACGGTTTCCCGGTCTTCCGGTGCCATGTTCGTCCAGGCCGCCTCGGATTCCGCGTTGCCGTTCGATCCCGCACCTTCGGGAAACCGGCCGCGGTCGGACAGGTCCGGAACGGGTTCGAACAGCTCCGCATACTGCTCCCGGTAAACCGGATCCCGGGCAATCAGCCTGGCGAGCGATGTCCGGGCAACGCCTTGCTCCAGCGGGCTTTCCAGCGGGCTCAGCGCCTGCGACCAGAGGCTGTCCTTGCGTCCGTCCCAGAAAAGCCAGGGGCTGTAGGCGGCGCCGACCAGGCTCATGGAATTGAAATCGCCTATCGACAGCCCGACGGCCACCGTCAGCCCGTCCGCAAATCGCCTCGCGGGCTGGTGACAGGTCGCACAGGAAACCTGACCGTTGGCGCTCAGCCGCGGGTCGAAGAACAGGCGATGGCCGAGCCGCTGAGCGCGCTGATCGTCGGCGACGGCGTTGCCGGTTTCACCCGGAAGCCCTGGCAGTGAACCCAGCCGCAACGATTGCAGGGTTCTGATTTCTTCCGCTGTCCAGGGGGACTGCTGCAGCGGCGCGCGGAACAAGGCCCAGGTGGCTCCCAGCGCCAGGGCCATGATGACGAAAGCAGCTATGTTGCGCAGGATTTTCGTTGGCACTGGAAGCTACAGGTTCAATTGCATGGTCAAGGAGTCCATGCCATCCGGCCCGGCAACCGCAAGGTTTACCTCCCAGGCACCCCCCATATGAAATCTCATCCCCTCGACGAGGTAGTTACCGCTTCCCAGATTACGGGTCATGCGCGGGGCGGTCGGAAGCCCGTGATCATGCATGGGCATCCCGCCGGATACGGAAATTTCCGCGTCCACCACAGGGTTGCCATCGGTGTCGGCCACATGGACTACCCAGGCGTGGATGCGGTTGATGGCCAGTGGCTGCAATGCGCTGGCAATAGCGATGCGATAGCGTCCCAGGTCGGTCGACCGGGCGGTCGCCGGATCCGGAACGGGCAACGCCTCCTCTGCAAGCACCGCCGGTGTGAGCAGCAGAAAGGGATACAGGCAGGCAATCAGGCGCATGGATTGGAGACTCTTCACGGGTCTGCGAGGCTATCACGAACAACCCGATTGGATGAGCGACCCGCCCCGGGGCAGGTGCCCATTCGCGGGGAATCAATGCCTCAGGCGAGAACGCCGTTCGGGATCGCGGGCTTCAGGTCCGGGAGAAAGACCGGCTCACCGCCTTCTACCGAGCAGCCGAGCAGGGTTGTCTGCCTGAAGGGGTTGTCGATGCGGTCGTCGTTGGGGATGAGTTTGCCGTCATCGAGTCCGCCGAAACAGATGTTACCCCGTTGCGAGTCGGAAACGGAATCAGCACTTTCCGGAGTCTCGGCCGTCGGGGACGCCACAGCCTTGGCCGTCGGGGACGGCGCAGCGTCGCCGGCGTGTGCAAGCGACAAGACGGAGACCGACAGGGCACATCCGAAGACTAATGGCAGCAGGCGCTGGACGACTGGCAATGCAATGCTCCAATTGCAGGCGATAGCCAGTGTATGAACGGAAGGTTACATTTACGTGACACAGGCATGACTGGGGCGCTCAGGCGCTCGCCGGTCACGAACACCATTTCGATGTCCTAGCCCGATCAGGTACAGCTTGCCGCACGCATGGCGTCTCAGGAAACCGATCCGCATCGCATCGGACGCCGGTTGGTTTACAATCGTCAACCGGCGCAACTGCGCGGCACACCTCCGATGTTGTCGTCATGGGAGACCTGAAAATGGCCGCAGACACAAATGGACGTTTCCGATCCGTCGCTGTTTGAATCGGACGGCTATCGGGCGGCCTTCAAGCGCTTGCGAGCCGAGGACCCCGTGCATTACTGCGGCGAGAGCCGCTTCGGCCCCTACTGGTCAATCACCACCTACGACGAAATCGATGCCGTAGACCGCAATCACCGGGTCTTCTCATCGGCCCTCGAGCACGGCGGCAACCTCATCGCCGACTACGCTCCAGAGGCGTCACCAAGCTTCATCGCCATGGACCCTCCCGAACACCGCCAGCACCGCTCGCTGGTCACGCCGGTGTTCACCACCAGAAACCTGGCCGAACTGGAAAGCGAAATCCGCCGCCGCGTTCGCGACATCCTGGACAGCGTGCCCGTCGGCGAGCCGTTCGACTGGGTGGACCGGGTCGCCAACCAGTTGCCCTCGCAGATGCTTGCGACCCTGTTCGGGGTACCGGAGGAAAACCGCGACCAGATGTTCCGGTGGGCTCAGCACATCATGGCGCGGCTCGAAGGCCATGCAGCGCCTGCCGAACGCGGCCCATCCTTCTCCGCCTATTTTCTCCGGCTGCTGGACGAGAGCCGCCTCCGGCCGCGGGAATTCGATCTCATCTCGCACCTGGTGCATGGCCCCCACTCGGAAAATCTCACCGACGAGACGTTTCTCAGCCACCTGAAGCTGCTGGTGGTGGGGGCAAACGACACGACCCGCGCCTCCATCGCCGGCGGCCTGAAGGCAATGATGGAACAACCCGGCAGCTTCGAGGCGCTAAAGGCCGACCCCGCGCTGATCGCCCGCGCCGTTGTCGAGATTATCCGCTTCGTCTCACCGGTGATCCACATGCGGCGCACCGCCCTGGAAGATGTCGAGGTGGGCGGCAAGACGATCCGCGCCGGCGAAAAAGTGGTGATGTGGATCGTTTCCGGAAACCGCGATGAGCGTTTTTTTCCCGATGCCGAGACGCTGGTGCTCGACCGCAACGGGCCGCGCCCGCTGTCGTTCGGCTCCGGCGTACACCACTGCATCGGCTTCCGCCTGGCCCAGTTGCAGGTGCGCGCCCTGTGGGAAGAACGGATCGCCCGCTACAGCAGCATCGAGCCCGCCGGGCCGGCGATTCGCACGGGCGCCAACCTGGTGTTCGGGTATGTCAGCATGCCCGTGGTCCTGCGGCACTGACGAAAACGGAGACAGCGACTCGCCGCTGATGCAACGCATCCGGAAAGCGCGTACCTGAGTGACCCCTGAATCCAGGTTCAGTCCGGCAACCGCCGTCGCGGTGGTGGTCGCCAACATGATCGGGACGGGCGTGTTCACCAGTCTCGGCTTTCAGCTTCTGGAGATTCAGTCCGGCTTCGTCATCCTGATGCTGTGGGCCGTCGGGGGCGTGGCGGCGCTGTGCGGTGCGTTGTGCTACGCCGAGCTGGGCGCGGCCCTGCCCCGCTCCGGGGGGGAATACAACTTCCTCGGCCGGATCTTTCATCCCGGCGTGGGGTTCGTATCCGGATGGATCTCCGCCACCATCGGATTTGCCGCGCCGACGGCGCTCGCAGCCATTACCTTTGGCACCTACCTGTCCTCGGTGTTCCCCTCACTTTCCCCGGTGCCCAGCGCCACCGTCCTCGTCATCGGGCTCACGTTCGTACACATGAGCACGAGGCGCGGCAGCGGCGGCGTACAGCGCTGGTTCACCGGGCTGAAGGTCGCCTTCATCGCCGTTTTCTGCCTGGTTGTTCTCTGGAAGGCCGGTGACGGCCAGCCGGTCTCCTTCCTCCC
>JAPOON010000635.1 GCA_026713405.1 Gammaproteobacteria bacterium | reverse complement strand
GCCGGCGATATTCCCAGGGTGCCCATAAACCTGATTCTGCTGAAAAGCTGCCAGGTCGTCGGCGTCTTCTACGGCGCCTGGTCCATGCGCTCTCCGGACGAGCACAAGGCACGCTTCCATGAGATTCTCGAGCTCTTCGGGCGGGGCGGGATCGACCCCCTGGTCGGCAGCAGTTATCCCCTGGAGCAATATGTCCGGGGGCTCCGCGACCTGTCGGAACGCCGCGCCTTCGGCAAGGTGGTTCTGACCGTCGGCGAAGCAGGTGCCTCATGAGGCGCCGTTTTCTTGCACGGGACTACGCGGTCGCCATCGCCGGGTTGTGCGGCGCCCTGGTATTCGGGGCGCTGGTTCTGGAGCATGCGGTCGAAGGCATGGAGCCCTGTCCGCTCTGCCTGATGCAGCGCCTGTGGTTTCTGATTGCCGGGCTGGTTGCCTACGCGGGGCTGGCGCATAACCCGCGTTGGGGCATCTATCCCCTGTTGACGTTCACCGCTGCCCTGGCCGGCGGCGCTTTCGCCGTGCGCCAGCTCTGGCTCAAGAGCCTGCCCGCGGACCAGGTGCCCGCCTGCATCGACCTGGACCGGCTCTTCGAATTCGGAATGTTCTCGGATGCGCTCACAGCGATGGTTTCCGGCACGGGCGATTGCGTCGCGGAACCCCCGTTTCTGGGCATACCGGTCCCCCTCTGGTCGCTGGCCGGGTTCATCGCCATCGCGGTCGCAGCGGTTATGCAGTGGCGGGCCAGGTGAGCACTGCGGACGGGGTCCGGTCCTCCGTGGAGCCAACCTAACCGGACTCAAATCAAAGGGTTGCAGATCCATCCCGGCTTCATGGGCGGGACTTGAACCCGTTGCTCCGGGCCTAGCAGCCCGTGGCAAAAGTCCGCCGGCATTCGAACGCCGCTGAATCCCGCCTGACTGCATTTTCGTGCGAGGTGTGCCCCCTCGCGCACCCCGGGCTGAAGGCTCCGCTCGCCGCTCAAATATGCCCGATATTCTCGCTCCTCGCGCCTTGTCAGACGGGCTCATCGGCGCTCTCGGTGCTACGCCGGACTTTTGCCACGGGCTGCTAGGGCGCCCACGTGCAAATGCGAACCCGGGTGGTATAGTTATCCACAGGCCGTTCTTTGCGAGCGGCCGAAGGACGACGGCACGGCCCGGAAAAACACGCAAACGGCAGGATTGCCGGCGCGGGAACTGGCGGGGCGTGCCATGCAACGAGTTGCGGTGGGGGCCGCAAAAACTCGGAGAAAGGGCGGCAAGGACGATGTCAGGCGAGTCATGCGCCGCTATCGGCGCGCGTCGAATACTGGTGATCAACGGCAAGGGCGGCTGCGGCAAGACCACGGTTGCCACCAACCTGGCTGTGGCGCTGGCGGCCGCGGGCAGGCGCGTGGCGCTGGTCGACAGCGACCCGCAGGGCTCGAGTTCGTACTGGGCCGCGCAGCGTTCGCCAGAACAGCCGCCGGTGCCGGTGATCCGCGCGCACGAACGGGCCGGCGAGCGTTGGCCGCTGCACGAACTGGCGCCCCCCGGCACGGAATACCTGGTCGTCGACGGCCATGTGGGTGAGGACGAGCGCGGGCTGCCGTGGCTGATTCAGCAGGCGGACGCCATCCTGGTGCCGATCCTGCCGTCGTCCATCGATATCCGGGTCGGCGGCCGATTCATCACCCAGGTGCTCACGCACCGCCGCTTCCGGGCGTTGCCGCGGCCCCTGGGTGTGCTGGCCAATCGCGTGCAGCCCAATGCCGATACCCATGCCAAGCTCAAGCATTTCCTCGGCTGCCTGGGTCACCCCGTGGTTGCGACGTTCCGGGACAGCCCGGTCTACAGCCAGGCCATCGGCGCCGGCCAGGGCGTGGTCGACATGATCGACAGCCGCGCGGCCCGCAAGGAGACTCCCGCCTGGCGGGAAGTCACCGCATGGGTCGATGCACAGACGGTACGGGTGAGGCCGGCAGCAAGCCACATTCGCAGGGCGCCGGCCGCCGCCGGCCGCCGTTCCACGCGCGCAAGTTCCCTCTCCGCCTGAGCCGGCGACCCCCGCCCGTGCCGCGCCAGTTTCCAGCGACCCGCATGCGCCGCGTGCGCGCCCGGGAATTTTCGCGCCGCCTGGTGCAGGAATCGACACTGACGGCCAGCGACCTCATCTACCCCATGTTCGTGATCGACGGCGAAGGGCGGACCGAGCCGGTGGAGTCCATGCCCGGCATCGAGCGCTACACCATCGACCGCCTGGTCCGCGAGGCGGAGAGCGTGGCGCGGCTCGGGGTTCCGGCCGTGGCCCTCTTTCCGAACCTGGACTTTTCCCTGCGCAGCCTCGACGGCGCCGAGGCCTGGAATCCGGACGGGCTCATTCCACGAGCGGTGCAGGCAGTCAAGCAGGCGGTGCCGGGCCTCGGTGTCATTACCGATGCCGCCCTCGACCCGTACACGACTCATGGGCAGGACGGCATCGTCGACGCTACCGGATACGTACAGAACGACATCACGGTCGAGGCGTTGTGCAAACAGGCCGCGGTTTGCGCACAGGCCGGCAGCGACGTGATCGCGCCTTCCGACATGATGGACGGCCGGGTCGGCGCCATACGCGAAACGCTTGACGGGGCCGGCCACATCAACACCCTGATCATGGCCTACTCGGCCAAGTACGCCTCGTCCTACTACGGGCCGTTCCGCGACGCGGTCGGTTCCAGCGCCACCCTCGGGGCGGGAGACAAGTTCTCCTACCAGATGGACCCCGGCAACAGCGACGAGGCCATGCATGAGATCGCCCTCGACCTCGACGAGGGCGCGGACATGGTCATGGTGAAGCCGGGCATGCCCTATCTGGACATCATCCGGCGGGTCAAGGCCGAATTCGGGGTGCCGACCTTCGCCTACCAGGTGAGCGGCGAATACGCCATGCACATGGCGGCCGTGGGCAACGGCTGGCTGAACGAGTCGGTCATTGCCGAATCGCTCCTGTGCCTGAAGCGCGGGGGGGCGGACGGCATCCTCACCTATTTCGCGAAACGTATCGCAGGTGTTCTCGCCGGCTCGGAAGGGGCAGGCTGACCGGCTTTGCACGCGGTTCCGGCGCTCGCCCGGTTCATCGTCGGGAAAGAAAATGGAGGCGCGCCATGCCGGGTTATCGCGTTCGGCTTCCGTGGTAAACTGCGCGCCCCCCAAATTCAGCGCAACCAGGCGGAGAAAAGCAATGGCGGAAACGGCGGCAACCGAGAATCAGAGCAACAGCGGCAGCATCGTTCACACCACGGACGGCGATTTCGAAAGCGACGTTCTCAACGCCGACAAGCCGGTACTGGTTGACTACTGGGCGGAATGGTGCGGCCCATGCAAGATGATCGCACCCATACTCAACGATATCGCGGGCGAGTACAGCGACAGCCTCAAGGTGTGCAAGCTGGACATAGACGCCAACCAGGCCACCCCCGCCAAATACGGCATTCGGGGCATTCCCACCCTGATGCTGTTCAAGGACGGCCAGGTGGAAGCCACCAAGGTCGGCGCACTCAGCAAATCCCAACTGGCGGCGTTTCTCGACAGCAACATCTGATCCGGGGAACACCCGGAGACCGGGCTTGACGGCCCTTCCGTGCCTTTGGCCCGCATATTTCACCAAGGGCCGCGATGGCGTGCTCCCAACAGGAGCGTCCGCCGGATATTGCGCTGCTGACGGTTCAGTTGCCGGGGATCAAGGCGCGGGGTCGTACCAGATCGGTGACGTCCAGGCCCGGTCCTGAACGACGGGCTCCTTGCCCGGCATCGGCTCGACGCCGGCCCTGAGGGCGTCCCAGGTGCTCCAGCGGCAGGTGGGGTTCTCCAGTACACGGACGTAATAGAACGCGCGCTGCGAGGGGTCGAATTCCGGATCGATCCAGTGAGCGGAGAGTTCGGCGGCGCCGCGCTCAAAATCTTCCGCGCAGGTATTCAGGTCCACTCGCGCTCCGTTATCCGGGCAACGGTGGGTCTCCGGGTCGACCTGGAGTCCGTCGGAACAGGCCGCATCGAAGACCTTCTCGCGGGACTCTCCGTTCTCGACCCAGCCCTTCACCACCTGCAGGCGCTGTAGCCAGGCGCTGCGCGGATCCCGGCTGGCCTCGGCAAATATCTCCACCGGTGCATCGGATGCGGTGAGTTCGCCGCCCATGGGGACGGCCCGGTCGTACAGGCGGGGGGGCCCGCCCCCCCCCCCCACAACCCGGACGCCCCGGACGGCTTCCGCCCCCGCGCCCACCCCGCGGGGCGGGCCCCCCGGGGCCGACGGCTCCTT
>JAPOON010000634.1 GCA_026713405.1 Gammaproteobacteria bacterium | reverse complement strand
TGCCGACGAGGCGCGTCGCGCGGGCGGGATCCCGCGCGCCGAGCGCCTGAACCCAGATGACGTGACCGCGGACGGACTCTACAAGCGCCTCTTTGCCGAACCCGACCGCCCCGAGCGTCGGACACCCGTGTTCGTGCGCTGGAAGGGTCGTGCGGGCAGCGGCGTCGTGGCGGCGCGGATCGATCGCGACGAGGCCGGGAACTGGTCCGTGAAGGTCCGCGCGCACGAGCAGTCGCCGGCGCAGCAAGCGGAACTCGCGGAAAAAGTGGAGGCCGTGCTCGCGGCGGAGACTGAAGCGGCTGCGGGGGTTCGTCTCGGAAGGCGGCTGGCGGCCACGCTGACGCCCGAAGACGCGAAGGAATCGGACCGCGCGTGGCTGGAGGGCTGCGTCTGGTCAGCCGCGAGGGCGAGCGGACTGGAGTGGGATCGGTGGCGGTGCGCGGCCGTTGCGGAGGTCCTGCGTACGCAACGCGAGGGGTGGGAACTGGCGATAGTACGAGCCGTAGGCGGGTCCGACGCAAATCCTGGCGGCGAGTAAGAGAGACGTCGTCGTGGAAATGCGGGTCCGCGTTATGCGGAACGGCGCGTGTGTTCTCCGAGGCCGAGGTAGTCGGCCCAATCCTGCATGAGTTCGCGGCGCTTCTCGAGCTGATCGGTCCGGAGATACCTTCCCTCGATGTCGTTGGCCACCTGGTGGGCGAGCGCAGGTTCGATGACGTCGCGGTGGTACCCCGTCTTCTCGGCAGCCCAGTCGCGGAACGAGGATCGGAAGCCGTGCGGAACGGCGCCGACATGGTTCTCCTTGAGCAGCTTGCTCAGTGTGGCGTCACTCATGGCCTTCCCGGTGACGCTCGGGAAGAGAAGCCCGGTGTGGTCCGCGATCTGGCGTGCTTCGGCGAGGACCGCCATTGCGGCGGAACTCAGCGGGACGCGGTGCTGCGAGCCTGCCTTCATGCGGGTGTCGGGGATGATCCAGGCGTCCCGGGTCAGGTCGATCTCATCCCAGGTGGCTCCGCGCACCTCGCCGCTGCGGGCCGCGGTGAGTACAAGAAAGCGGAACGCGAGTTTGGTGCCGGTCCAGGCACTGGTGTTTTGGACGATGGCAAGCGCGTCGGCGACTTTTTGGTAGGGGAGCGCAGCCTGGCGTCGGGGCCGCTGAGCGTCGCCGCGGCGATTGGGCAGCGCGGCGCTGGCGGCGTCGAGAGGATTGTCGGTCCGGTAGCCCTCCGCGATGGCGAGCTTGAAGATGGCAGACAGGCGGTGTTTGATCTTTACCGCCGTTTCGCGCTTTGTGTGCCACATTTCGCGGAGTACGGCGATGCAGTCGGCGCTCGTCACGGCGTCGACGCGCAATGTCATGATGCGGGCGGCGTGGCGGTTCAGGCCGTTGCGCCACTCGCGCGCGGTGCGCGCGGCGTCGCGCCAGGTGGGCGAGTCTCGCTCGATGACGGATTCCATGGTATCGGCGACGGTCGGGATTTCGCGCTGGCGCGTCTCGCGGGGATCGTCGCCGGCGTGGGCGATGCGAGCGTTCTCAAGAGCGAGGGTGCGAGCTTCGGCGAGCGTGACGAGTGGGTAGCCGCCGAGGCCGACGTTGGTCGCCCTTCCCTTGATGCGAAGTCGCTGGTACCAGCGCTTGAAACCGTTGGATTGGACGACGAGCGTGAGGCCGTAGCCGCCCCGTCCGTCGCCGTAAGTGCGGGTTCCCGAGCTGGGCTTGACGGTGCGAACGAACGCGGGAGTGAGCGTAAGTCCCAAATTCGACTCCAACTTGGCGTGGTTTTCGCGTGGCATCCCACGTAGCACTTTGAAGTCTGCACTGGTATGCTTTAGAGTGCAATAGGCAGCAACGGAGTTTTGCAAAATGTCGAGGAAAAACAAATGCTAGTGCATGGATTTGCACGCATTTACTTCAGGGGCTGTAGAATCTCCTCGGCACCATAGTCAGGCGTCCTCGCCCTCCCTTATTTTGACCGGTACTAAAATCAGGACTCCTCCCCGTTCGCGTTCGGGAGGCAAACCGGGCCGGTCCCGCCGTTCCCCGGGCTCGCCGGCGTTCGACACCGGCAAGCCGGTTTGTGAGCGGGCGGTGGAAGCGACCCTGGAAGCGTTCTCCATACCCACGCAATGGCCCGCCGAGGTGCGGGCCGCAATCGACCGCCTGCCGCAACGGGTCGAACCGGACCGCCATCCGCGGCGCAAGGACCTGCGGCGCCTGCCCCTGGTCACCATTGACGGCGCAACGGCGCGGGACTTCGACGACGCGGTATTCGCCGAGCCCAGGGGCAATGGCTGGCGGCTGGTCGTTGCCATCGCCGATGTCGCGCACTATGTGGAAGCCGGCAAGGCCCTCGACGGGGAGGCCTGGCGACGGGGAACTTCGGTCTATCTGCCGGACCGGGTCGTACCGATGCTGCCCGAGGCGCTGTCGAATAATCTCTGCTCACTGCGCCCGCGTGAGGCGCGGTTTGCCCTGGTTTGCGAGATGGACGTCGACGGCGGGGGCGAAGTTGCCGGATACCGTTTCCACGAGGCGGTGATCCGCTCCTGGGAGCGCATGACCTATATGCAGATCGCCGCCTTCCTGGAGGGCGAAGACCTGCCGGTGGAGACCCCCGTGGTGCGCTCCATCCAGGCTCTTGCAGAGGTGTACCAGGCGCTCCGGCAGGCCCGGGACCGCCGCGGCGCGCTCGACTTCGACACCCCGGAGAGCGCGCTCACGCTCGAGAACGGCGCGGTGACCGCGATAGCGCCGGTGGTCCGCAACGACGCGCACCGGCTGATCGAGGAAGCGATGATCGCGGCCAATGTCTGTGCGGCGCGCTTTCTGGAACGTCACGAGCGTCAGGCCCTGTACCGGGTGCACGAGGCGCCGGAGCGGGAGAAGGCGGAACAGCTCACAAGCGCGTTCGCCGCCTGCGGCATCCGCTGGTCGCCTGATGAAAAGACGCCGGCCGCGCTGCGTGGCGCGTTGCAGGCCGTCGGCGACCGCCGGGACAGGTGGCTGTTCGAAATGCTGGTGCTGCGCGCCATGCAGCAGGCCCGCTATCAGCCCGAACAGCACGGCCATTTCGGGCTGGCGCTGGAGCGCTACATGCATTTCACCTCGCCCATACGCCGCTATCCGGACCTGGTGGTGCATCGGGCCATCAAGCGCGTCCTGCGCCGCCGGGGCGGGCAGATGGCGCTTCCTGATTGGCTGGCGGCCGCGGGGGAGCAGAGTTCCATGACGGAAAGGCGGGCCGAGAATGCCAGCCGCAAGGTCGACAACTGGCTCAAATGCGAGTTCCTTGCGGAACGCATTGGCGAAACCTTTTCCTCGGTGGTAGCCGGCGTGACGGATTTCGGATTGTTTGTCGACCTGAAGGGGTTTTATGTCCAGGGCCTGCTGCACGTCTCGGAGTTGGGTGCTGACTTTTATCACTACCGGCCCGCGAGCATGAGCCTGGTCGGGGAGACCTCCGGCGCGCGCTTTACCCTGGGCGATGAACTGGAAGTGCGGCTGACGAGCGTGCAGCCGGAACTTGGCAGGCTCGACCTGGTGCTGGCAAGCGCGCCAAAACGGGGGCGCCGCCGCCGGCGTGGCGGCGCAAACGAGCGCGGCCGCCATCGCCGGGGCGTGCAAGGCCGCTGACCCGGCCGCTGCCATGACCTGCATCAAGGGCGTTCACGCTGCGCTTGCGGTTCTTGAAGAGGCGCCGGAGCGGGTGCGCGCGATACTCGTGCAGAAGAACCGCCGGGACAAGCGCACCGCCGCCGTGCTTGCGCTTGCCGAGCAATCGGGGATTCGGCACGAGTTCGTCGACAAGCGTCAGCTCGACCGGAAGGCGGGAGAGGGCCATCAGGGCGTAGTCGCGGACTGTCATGAGCTTGCCCTGCTGAGCGAAGCGGAGTTCGAGGCGCGGTTCGATGACTGGCCGGACCCCAAGCTTTTCGTCGTGCTGGAAGGCATCAACGACCCCCGCAATCTCGGCGCCTGCATACGCAGCGCCGTGGCGGCCGGCGTACAGGCCGTGCTGCTGCCGAAGCGCCGCAGCGCCCCGTTGAGCGGCGCCGCACTGGCGGCGGCGGCCGGCGCCGCGGAACGGGCGGAACTTTTCGCCATCGTCAACGTCGTACGGCGGCTGGAATGGCTGAAACGCCGGGATGTCTGGGTGGTCGGGGCCGAGGGCGATTCCGGCAGGCGCTGGGCGGACGTTGACTTGACCCGCAGCATCGCGCTGGTATTGGGTAGCGAAGGCGACGGTCTGCGCGCGCTTACCAGAAAGACCTGCGACGACCTCGCCGCGATACCGATGACCGGCGGCGTAGAGAGTCTGAATGTTTCCGTGGCGGCGGGCGTGCTGCTCTTCGAGGCCGTGCGCCAGCGGGCCGGGAAACCGGGCGGCTTGCAGCCGGATGCCGGACGCCCATCGCTTGCAACAGGCGGCCCACCTACCTAGAATCGCGCCCCCTTGCCCCTTGAGGGCATCAACTCCTTGCTTCACGCCGGGTACGGCGGAGGCGAACGACACCGAAAGGAGAAGATCATGCGCCACTACGAAGTGGTGTTCCTGGTCCACCCGGACCAGAGCGACCAGGTGCCCGGCATGACCGAGCGCTATCGGAGCCTCATCGAACGCAGCGGCGGCAAGGTGCATCGGGTCGAAGACT
The DNA here is from genome assembly GCA_026713405.1 of Gammaproteobacteria bacterium. The sequence continues at coordinate 3,763 of JAPOON010000634.1, read as the reverse complement.
GGGGCCGGCGGCAGCTCGTCTATCCCATCTCGAAAATCCACAAGGCCCACTACATTCTCATGAACATCGAGTTGGGCTCCGAGGCGCTTGAGGAACTCGAGAGCGCGTTCAAGTTCAACGACGCCGTTTTGCGCAACCTCGTCATCCGCCGCAAGGAAGCCGTTGTCGGCAACTCCAAGATCTATGAAGAGGAACTGAAGGAACAGGAACGGGATCGGGAACGCGATGCGCGCCGTCCGGAGCGGGAACGCGGGAAACGAACGTCGGAGGCCGGGGAGGCCAAGGAGGGCGGGGAGGCCCGGGCGAGCGAAGAGCCCGGGGAATCGGAAAAGCAGGAGAATGCCCCGGATGACGGCGCCGCCGAGGCTGCCGGCAAGGCCGAGGCTGCCGACAAGGCCGAGGAACCGGAGGCAACGACATGAGCCGGCGTTTTCGTCACAAGAAATTTGCGGTGGACAGCGACCCCGCCGACCTGGATTACAAGGATCTCGATCTGCTGAAGCAGTTCATCGGCGAGACCGGCAAGATCGTGCCGAGCCGCATCACCGGCGCAAGCGCCCGTTTTCAGCGGCGCCTGGCCAGGGAAATCAAGCGCGCCCGCTACCTGGCGCTGCTGCCTTATACAGATCAGCACAAGTGAGGCTGGCGCCGTGAACGTGATACTTCTGGAGCCGGTTACAAACCTGGGCGGGCTGGGCGAAGAGGTAACCGTCAAACCCGGCTTCGCGCGCAACTACCTGCTGCGCGAGGGCAAGGCGGTGCGTGCCACCGAGGAGAACCGACAGCGTTTCGAGGAACGGCGCGCCGAACTGGAGCGAGCGGCAGGGGAGCGGCTGTCCGAAGCCGAAGCACGCGGTGGGCGCCTGCAGGAGATCACGGATCTCACCATCGTCGTCAGGGCCTCGGAAGAAGGCCGTCTGTACGGCTCCGTCGGCACCCAGGAGATTGCCGGCGCCCTGATCGAGCGGGGTGTCGAGGTGCACAAGAGCGAGGTTCGGATGCCCGAGGGAGTCATTCGCGAGATCGGCGAATACGAGTTCGCGGTGCAACTGCATTCCGGCGTTTCGGTCGACATTCCGGTAACCGTCGTTCCGGAATAAGCGGGAAATTTCACCTGCTGCGGCGTTCGGCCGCGAACGCCTCCGATTTTTCCTGAGCCCGCCGAACCCCCCTTGCATTGGATGGCCGAAAGGCAGACGCTTGGTCGTCCGCCATACCTCTTTATTCGCGGACAGGGTTGTCGAATGAGTCGAGTTTGCACCCGTTCACCGTTTTCTCATCGGCCTGGGGCATCGCCCCGTTAGGCCTGCACCTCAGAGTCACGTTTTGTCGGAAACCGCCCCTTCGATACAGCCTGAAACCCGCGCGCTGAAGGTGCCGCCTCATTCGACCGAGGCCGAGCAGTCGGTGCTGGGCGCGTTGATGCTCAACAACGAAGCCTGGTTCGACGTGTCCGACATCGTCGCCCCATCCGATTTCTACCGGCCCCAGCACCGGATCGTATTCGAGGCGATGGCGGCGCTGTCCCGGGACAGCCAGCCGCTGGATGCGGTGACGGTCTCGGAAGCCCTGCAATCGCGAGGATTGCTCGAGAAGGCCGGGGGCATCGCCTACCTGGCCGAGCTGGTGGACGGCACGCCCGGTGCCAGCAATGTCTCCGCCTATGCCCGCATCGTGCGGGATCGTTCCACGCTCCGCAAAGTCATTGCCGCAGCCAACCAGATCGTCGAAAAGGCGTTCGTTCGCGAAGGCCAGTCCGATGCGGAGGTGCTGGATTACGCGGAACAGGAGATCTTCAGGATTTCCGAAGACCGGGCCAAGAGCGACGGGCCCCAGGACATCAACCCCTTGCTGGACAACACGGTACGCCGGGTCAAGGAACTGTCGAAGAGCAAGGGCGGAATCACGGGCCTGGCTACGGGGTTCGCCGATCTCGACCGGCTGACAGCGGGCCTGCAGAAGGCCGATCTGGTCATCGTCGCCGGGCGGCCTTCCATGGGCAAGACGTCGCTCGCCATGAACATGGTGGAACATGCCATCATGAACAGCGACGCGCCCACCCTGGTGTTCAGTCTCGAAATGCCCGCGGATCAGCTCGTGATGCGCATGCTGTCGTCGCTGGCGCGCATCGATCAGTCCCGCATGCGTATCGGCGACCTGGAAGAAAAGGACTGGGACCGCTTCAGCGCCGCCGCCGGCCAACTGCGTGACAAACCGCTGCACATCGACGATACCGCGGCACTCACTCCCGGCGAGATCAGGGCCCGCGCCCGTCGGGTGTCCCGCCAGTACAAGCGGCTGGGGCTGATCGTGGTCGATTACATGCAGCTCATGCGCGGCTCGGGTCAGGCCGAGAACCGTACCACGGAGATCTCCGAAATTTCCCGGTCGCTGAAGGCGCTGGCCAAGGAAATGAGCTGCCCCGTGATTGCGGCGGCGCAGCTCAACCGCGCCCTGGAATCGCGGACCAACAAGCGGCCGATCATGGCGGACCTGCGCGAGTCCGGCGCCATCGAGCAGGATGCGGACGTCATACTCTTCATCTATCGGGACGAGGTGTACAACGAGGAGACGGACGATGTGGGAATCGCGGAGATCATCATCGGCAAGCAGCGCAACGGCCCGATCGGCACCGTGAAGCTCAGCTATCTCAACCAGCTCACCCGGTTTGAAGACCTCGCTTCCGACCGGTATCGCGACCTGCCCCCGGGTCATGACGGCTGAGGAACGCCGTTCGGGCCGGTGCCCTGGAAACCGGCCCTGTCCAGCCGATGGCTAAACCTCAATCTGTCTATGTGTGCTCCGATTGCGGCGCCGAACATACCCAGTGGCAAGGGCGGTGCAGCGTCTGCGGCGAGTGGAACGTGCTGTCCCGGCTGACGGTCGGTTCCCGGAACGAGCCCGCGGTGGGCTACAGCGGGAGCGCCGCGGAGGTCATGAACCTGGGCGAGGTGCGGGCGGAAGAGGCCGACCGCCTCGGGACGGGTTTCGGTGAACTCGACCGGGTACTTGGCGGCGGGCTGGTTCCCGGGTCGGTCGTACTGATCGGGGGCGATCCGGGGGCGGGCAAGAGTACGCTGCTGCTGCAGGTTTGCACCCGCATTGCAGCGCGGGCAGCGGTGCTCTACGTGACCGGCGAGGAGTCCCTGCAGCAGCTTGCGCTGCGTGCGGAGCGGCTCGGCCTGGACAGCGGGCAATTGCAGGTTGCCGCGGAAACCCGTGCGGAGGTCATCGCCGGGCTCATCGAAGAACGGAAACCGGCGCTTTTGGTGCTCGATTCGGTGCAGGTTCTGCAACTGCAGAGTGTCGAGGGTACGCCGGGCAGCGTCAGCCAGGTGCGCGAGACGGCATCGTACTTCACGCGGCTCGCCAAGCAGACCGGTACCGTGGTGGTGCTGGTGGGGCATGTCACCAAGGAGGGCAACCTGGCGGGGCCCAAGGTGCTGGAACACATGATCGACTGCTTCCTCATGCTGGACAGCGCCGGAGGCAGCCGTTTTCGAACCCTGCGCGGCGTGAAGAACCGGTTCGGCGCGGTCAACGAACTGGGCGTTTTCGCCATGACCGAACAGGGCATGAAGCCGGTTGCAAACCCTTCGGCCATATTCCTGCAGCGCGGCGACGTCGATGCGCCGGGCAGCGTCGCCACCGTTGCCTGGGAGGGAACCCGCCCGTTGCTGGTCGAATTGCAGGCCCTGGTCGACCAGGTGCAGGGCGGCTACGCGCGGCGGGTGGCCGTGGGACTGGATCAGCAGCGGCTGGC
>JAPOON010000633.1 GCA_026713405.1 Gammaproteobacteria bacterium | reverse complement strand
CATAACATCAAGCCCAAAGACGACGAGGCACAACCGTTCGATCCGCGGCGGCGTGAACCGATCAAGGAAAATCACGGTCCGGTTCAGCCCGACATGGCGCGATCCACCAAGCCACTCGGCCTCAAGGCTCATGTCGTCCGTGTCGAGACGTGTCGGAGAGTCCGGCGAGTAGATCACGAAGACGACGCCGGATTTCCACCTCTTCTGCCAGGCCATGCGCGGGTTATAGTCGAGCCCCATGCGCCGTTACCTCCAGCTCGCCGTCGCCATCGCGTCCTTCGCCTATTGGCTGGACGGTGCGGGGCAGTCCACCGGCGCCGCGCTCAGGAAGGTGATCTGGCTCTACGTCGGCAACATGCTCGTCCTCGCCCCCATCGTCTACTTTGTCATCGACGACAACCCCAGGGAAAAACCGGGCCGGGATTCGGCCCCGCGGGTGGATAGAGATCGACCCCTGCATCGGCCTCCAGCAGCGGCCGGCCGAGGATCATGTCGGCGGCCCGCTCGGCGACCATCATGGCCGGCGCGTTCAGATTGCCGTTGGTTATGGTCGGAAAAATGGATGAATCCACGACCCTGAGCCTGTCGAGGCCGCGGACCCGGCATTCCGGGTCCACCACGGCCAGGTCGTCCCGGGCATCGCCCATTCTGCAGGTGCAAGAGGGGTGGTAGGCGCTCTCGACGTTCTCGCGAACCCACCTGTCGACCTCCGGGATCGTCCGCACCCCGGGCCCGGGTTGAATTTCCGGACCCCGGTACGGGTACAGCGCCGGTTGACGCATGATCCTGCGGATCAGTTGGATACAGGCGCGCCAGGCACGCACGTCCTCCGGGTGCGTCAGGTAGTTGAAGCGAATGCGGGGTTTCGCGTCGGGGTTCGCCGAGTCGATGGTGACCTTGCCCCGGCTCCCGGGCTTGTTCGGCCCGACGTGGACCTGGAATCCGTGGCCATCGAAAGCCTGGGTGCCGTCGTAGCGCATGGCGGCCGGCAGGAAGTGCAACTGGACATCCGGCCATTCCTTATCGGGTCCGGAGCGGATGAACGCGCCGGATTCAAAGTGATTGGTGCTGCCCAGTCCATCCCTGAACAGCAGCCAGCGCAAGCCGATGCGGGCCTTGCCGAGGGGATTCAGCACTCCGTTCAGGGTGATCGGTTCCCGGCACTGATACTGACAGCAAACCTCCAGGTGATCCTGCAGGTTTTCCCCGACGCCCGGCAATTCGTGAGCCAACGCCACGCCCGCGTTCTCAAGAACGTCCCGTGGCCCGATGCCGGATCGCTGCAGCAACACCGGAGAACCGATGGCACCAGCCGCCAGGATGACTTCCTTCGCGGCAACAGCCTCAATGCGCCGGTTTCCCAGGTGATAGACCACTCCCGTCGCCACTCCGCGCTCAAGCATGACCACGTCGACGCCGGCGCCCGTAACGACCGTCAGGTTCCGGCGCTTTTTCACTGGCGCCAGGTACGCATGTGCGGTCGAGGCCCGCACGCCGCCCGCCACGGTCATCTGCATCGGTCCGAATCCCTCCTGCCGATACCCGTTGCAGTCGTCGGTGCGGGGGAAGCCCGCCTGCACGCCCGCCTCGACGAACGCGGCGTAGAGTGGATTGCGTTTACGGTTGTTGCCGCCGCTCGTGCCCACCGGGCCGTCGCCGCCGCGCCAGGCATCCGGGCCGCCCTGCCAGGTTTCCGAGCGCCGGAAATAAGGGAGGCAATTGCCGTAGTTCCAGCCCGTGGCGCCAAGCGCCTCCCATTCGTCGAAGTCCCGCCCGTGCCCGCGCACGTAGACCATGCCGTTGATCGACGACGAGCCGCCGAGCACCTTGCCCCGCGGGCAGTCGAGGCGGCGGCCGTCCAGGCCCGGTTCCGGCTCGGAGACGTAGCGCCAGTTGAACCGCCGGATGTTCATCGCCTCGGAAAAAGCCGCCGGCATGCGGATGAACAGGCTGTTGTCGCGGCCCCCGGCCTCGATGAGCAGCACCCGGTTGTCGGCGACGGCAGACAGCCGGTTGGCCAGCACGCAACCCGCCGACCCGGCGCCAACGATGATGTAGTCGTACCTGTATTTCTGCACGGGTCACCCTGCCGGGAACGGGGTGCCTGTCGAATTCTCCCGGCGGGTCACGGGCGAACACCTGGCCTGACAACCGGGGACATCGCCTGTCTCCGCCTGAAGACGAGATAACCGATCGCCACGTAAAGCCCGATGACCACCAGGCCCACCCACTCGATCTGCAGCGGGGTGAACTGGTACAGCAGTATCAGGCCGAAGATCACCGTCCAGTGCAGCCCGACGTAACGCCGCCCGCCAAGCCGCTCGACCTTCAGGTTCAGGTTGTCCGTGTACAGGCGCGTCAGCGAGTCGAGCGAGTTGATGACGAAGACGACGCCCACCACGATCATGAACAGGTTGAGCAGGCCGCTCACCGCCAATTCCTGCGTGTAGTGGAAGTAGATGACTGAAAACCAGAGCGCCAGCGGTATCGAAGGGACGACCAGCAGGGATGCCAGCAGTTGCCAGGTGGCCAGATTCCTGACGAAGCGCGCCACGAACTGACCGATCATGATGCTCCAGGCGAACCACCAGTACAGGTAGAAGGCATGGTGGTCGCTGATCGGGGTCACGAAGCGGTGCATGTTCGCGAAATAACCCTCGAGCCTGCCGAGGGCCCCGCCCATCTCCGCCAGGCCCATGCCGCTCGTGGCCCACATCGCCACGGCAAGCAGCCCGAAGAGGCCGACCGAGGCGACGCTGAGTACTTTCACAAACCGGATATCGGTGCTAGAAAGCACGGCGAGCAGCACAACCGTCGCGACTAGGCCGTACCTGAACAGCGGGGTAATCCCCTCGATATAGGTAGGCAGGTAGAACAGGAACAGGTAGCCCGTAAACGCGCAGGTGCCGATGATCACCGCATTGTTCACCAGCTTGACCCAGGGGATTTCGAAGAGCTTCAGGCGCGGCT
>JAPOON010000632.1 GCA_026713405.1 Gammaproteobacteria bacterium | reverse complement strand
TGACGCAGGAGGCTCCCGGCAAATTCTTCCGTAACGGCATCAGCCTGATGAAATTGGTCGCAATGCTCCCGGATGAGCACGCTGCGGTGCGTCGGTTCAAGGCACAACGGTGGCCGGAACACAAGTATTGCCCGCATTGCGCATCAACGAAGGTTTCCGCAATTGCCAGCCGCAAGCCCATGCTCCATCGGTGTTAATCGTGCCGTTCGTGGCGAAGCGACAGCATGTGCGACGGGGCCGAACGCAACGCGAAGCCGGTATCGGGCGCGCTGATCTCCTAGAACCGCGCCCGCCAGCCCGCCAAGAGGCGGAGCGAAGGGTCGGCCTGAGCGTCATGGCCTGGTTCCCGGGCCCAGGTCGCGCCGGCCACCAGCTCGCCTCCTGCGGCCAGTTGCCGTGCCCATCGCGCCGAGACTTCCAGTTGACGGCCCGACGGACTGAGATCGGACTGCAGGGAGGAACGCACCACCTCGCCCTCCAGGGTACGGCCAACGGGAATCGACAACGTCGCCTGACCACCTTCCACCCGCAGGGACTGCGAAAGTCCCACGGTAAGGAGGCCGCGTGCCGAGGTACGGCGGCTCGCCTTCAATGTGAACGCACTGGTCGTGAGCAGAGACATCCGGGTGATGAGCCCTTCGTGCACCTGTGGAGCTGCGGCCCCGACTTCCGCGTTGGCGACCAGCTGCCACGGACCTGCCTGGAACGCGGTCTCAAAGCCGCCGAACATTGCGTCCGTTGCGATGCGCCCGAACGCGCCGCCGGCGGCTGACCCGAGCATGGTCCCGCGCTCGGTGAGCCAGCCCACGCGGAAACCGGCCGGCACTCCCGGGAGCCGGTAGGCCAGCGCCAGACCACGCACGGGCGCCCGACCCGACGCGCCCGGCGTGGAAAATGCGGCAGCGTTGAACCCGCCCCGCAGCGCCAGCGAGACGGTCATGGCCCCCGGCGCGAGCGACAGATGGCCACCTTCCGCCGCGGCTGATGCGCCGAGAAAGCCGAGCTGCAGCGGATGCTGGCCACGGCTCGCGAGTGGACCCCCTCCCCCGCGCCAATGGGCTCCGGCCATAATTCCCTGGCCGATGCCGGGACCGGCCTCGCTGCTTCCGGACAGCAGTCCACGAAGATGCTCCGCGAGCGTCGGACCTGGGTCACGCTCGAGGAACCCGGACAGCCCGAACCAGAACGGCGCCCCCAGACGGTCGAAGGCGACGATCTCCTGGTCTGCCAGCGAGCGCGCCAATCCGTCGCCGAGCGCGAAGCCCGAGACCATGCCGGTGGCCTGAACACCTGTACCCGGGGCGCTCACCGTCCGACCCGTGGTGAGCATCGCCCGGCCCACCGGCGATGTCGCGGCACCGAGGTCCATGAGGCCCTGACCGTAGACGGAGGCGTCGCTGAACGGGCCTTCCTTGCTGGCGGTCGCATACAGCCGGCCAACGAGTTCCTCGTTGCCCAGCTGGCCGCGGAACAGCTGCTTCATCACGGCGAGGCCGCCCGCCACCATGGGGGCTGCGTACGAGGTGCCGCCCCCCGAACCTATGCCGCGTTGACCTGCAACGCCCCTGTTCCTCCCGAAGAAGGCGATCTCCATGTCCACGCCGGGTGCGGCGATGCACCAGTCGGCGGCGATGCCGCAGCGGTTGGAGAAGGACGCGATATCCGGGTAGCCGTCCCCGTCACTGTCCTGGCCGACCGCCACGACGGCGAGGGCGTGGCCACGGAGTTCCTGGATCCGGGCGGGCAGCCCGGCCAGGATCTCGGGCGATACCGCATCGATCGCCCCCTGCACGCAGTGGTCCGTGCCGGCGGTGCAGTCATCGTTGTGGTCGTTGCCCGCGGCCCAGACCAGGATGGTCTTGTCCTCCGCATCGGCCTGCGCCATCGCGGCAATCGCGCTGCCGAGACTGGCACGCAGGTCCGCCTCCGAATAGTCGTCGATGA
>JAPOON010000631.1 GCA_026713405.1 Gammaproteobacteria bacterium | reverse complement strand
GGCCGACGCCGCCGCCATCAGAACGCCGACAACCAGGAAAGCGCCCCAGCGCATCGGCTCAGCGGGCCTGGGACCGCGATGTAACGCTCAAGGTCTTGTCGGCTACCGCCTCGCTCCCCGCGCGCCCGAGGCGTTCGTGCAGATTGTTCTTTTTCAGGCTGGTCACCGGGTCCACTTCGACCATTTCAAACGAGAGGCCAAGGCCCCGCTCATCGAAGATCGCCTGCATATGCGTTGCGAGCACCTCGAAAAGCGCTTCCGCCGCCGCGCGCCGGGTTTCCTCATCGCGGCCGTGACCGATGCGCGCCGTGAGATGAACGAAACCGTTGCCGGGCGCCCCATCGGCAACCAGATAGCGGTCCCGGCGTTCCCCCCGCACCCGGATACCACCCAGCGGAAATACGCCGGTCGCCACTGCCCGGTCGCGCAGCCTGGTCATCAGACCGTCCAGGTCCATCTGTTCCTCGAGGTTGGAGGAGTATTCGACAATCAGATGAGGCATGATGCGCCGCGGTCGGAATCGAGCTGAAAGTATAGCCCCAATCCGGGCAGTGGAGAGTAGCGTGAAGTACCTCACCTTCGAATGCGACGGCCAGGTTCAGTATGGCGCAGTCGTGGGCGGAAGCATCGTGAATTTGAGCCGGCGCCTGCCCGAGTACCCGAGTCTCAGGGCCGTCCTGGCGGCCGGGGCGCTCGACCGCGCACGAGATCTGGCCGAGTCCGCACCCACAGACTACGGCATCGATGATGTAAATTACCTGCCGCCGGTTCCCGAACCGGGCAAGATCGTCTGCATCGGCATCAACTACGCAAATCGCAACGAGGAATACAGGGACAGCACGCCGGCGCCCGCCTACCCGAGCGTATTCCTGCGGACCCCCGAGTCGGTCACAGGCCACTTGCAGCCCCTGCTGCGTCCGCCGGAATCGGAGCAACTCGACTACGAAGGCGAGATTGTCCTGGTCATTGGCCGGGAAGGCCGCAGGATTCCCGAATCCCGGGCCCGGGAGCACATCGCCGGGCTCACCCTGATGAACGAAGGCACCCTGCGCGACTGGGTCCGTCATGGACGGTTCAACGTGACCCAGGGCAAGAATTTCGAGCGGTCCGGGTCCATCGGCCCCTGGATGGTCTCCACGGATGAGTTCGACGGATTCCACGACCTGCACCTGGCCACCCGTGTAAACGGTGAAGTGCGGCAGCGCGATTCGACCGCAAACCTGCACTTTCCGTTCGAGCGGCTAATCAACTACCTGTCGACGTTCATGCCGCTGAAGCCCGGGGACCTGATCTCCACCGGCACACCCACCGGAGCGGGCGCGCGGTTCGATCCGCCGAAATATCTCCGGCCGGGCGATGTGGTCGAGGTGGAAGTTCCGCGCATCGGCCTTTTGAGGAACGGTGTCGAAGACGAAATTCCGGTGGGCTGAAGACGTTCGTCCCTGTTACCCCGCTTGCCCGCCCGGCGCGCCGGAAATCCTGTTCGGCATGTCACCGCATGCCGCTTGAGAGACTTCGTGCACTGCTCGCCAGCGCAGGCGTGGCCATGTGCACGGTGGAGGGTGCGGACGGAGGCGCGGCTCGATGCCCGTGACAGTCAATCAGATGTGCATTCGCCCAACGGTGCAGCCCACCGCAAAGATCGGTATGGGCGCGTAGTAGCAGACTTCACCGGTCGAGCCCTCCGCCGCACCGGCCACGGCGATGAAGGTGCGGATCTCGAACCCGCCCTGGCCGCCGTCCCGCCAGGTTGACTCGTCGGAGTAGCCGGTCAGCGCCGCCCTGTCGTTGGCCGTCCAGCGGTCCAGGAACTCCCGGTCCCAGGACTCGTTGATCTTTCCGGAGTCCGGCGTTGCCGGCCAGTGGGAAATGCCGCCGGTGCCGACCAGCGCGATGCGCTCGTCGACGGCATCGCAGGCCGCACGCAAGGCGCGCCCGAACTCGTACGCCCGGGCCGGCGGTGTGAGAGGCGGCCCCTGGCAGTTTATGTTGGCCGGAATCACCGGCAGGTCGTAGGCCGGCGTCAGGAAGTGCAGGGGAACCATGATGCCGTGGTCGAACTTCCATTCCTGGGCGTAGGCCAGGTCGATGCGCGCCATCATGCGCTCGATGAGGCGCTGCGACAGCGCCGCATCACCGGGCACCCGCCGCGGCTCGATACCGAGCCATTCGGGGTTTTCGATGGGACCTTCGTAGTAGTCGGCCATGCCCATGCAGTAGGCGGGCATGTTGTCCATGAAGAAATTGGCGAAATGCTCCGCCGCCACCACGATCAGGGCATCCGGGTTCTCCGCCCGGATCTCGTCGCCCATGCCTCGGAAGTGCTCGTAGAAAGGATCGCGCACAGCCGGGTCGGCGCGCCCGGCCCGGCCGGTGATTCCCGGCGCGTGGCTACAGATTCCCGCGTATACCAGGGCCATCCGATTCACCTCCTCGCCGCGGATTCCACGGCCCGGGCGATGCCCGAAGCAGCGACCGCATGCAATGCCGGGCACATCAGCACTGATTTATGAAAATAAGCCCTCAACATGTTGATTTTCAATAGTTTATTAGCTTCATCAATCGTGGGGCCGAACCGCAGGACTTCTCCGTCGCAACGGAACATCACACCGCTCCCTTGCCGTCGGTTGTGAGGTACAGGCCCGTGCGCACCGGCCCGTGCGCCTTGAGACCGTCGCGCATGGCCTGAATGTAACGGTCCCATTCGAATCCCCGGAGCGCCGCATAATGCATCAGAATCTGGCCGTTGACCCCCATCACGTAGAGCAGACCGATATCCGGGCCACGCAGTGCCGTTTTTTCCTCGTCCGTGAGGTCGAAGTCGTCAAGCAGTTCCTCGAAGTTCTCATTGAACCGCGCCTGGGTATGCGGGTCCCGGTTCAACTGGTAGAGCAGCTTCTGAACGTAGTACAGGCTCACTTGCCGAGGCTCGGAACGCGGTGCGTATCGTAGGCGATGCACACGTTCTTGGTTTCCATGTAGAAATCGAAGCTGTAGTCGCCCCCGTCGCGGCCGATGCCGCTCGCCTTCATGCCGCCGAATGGCGCCGGCAGATGTCGGTTGTTCTCCGAATTCACCCAGATCATGCCGGCTTCCAGGTCACGCCCCAACCGATGGGCGCGACCCAGATCGGCAGTCCAGGCGTAGGCGGCAAGCCCGTAGGCCACGTCGTTGGCGATTGACACCGCCTGGGCCTCGTCGCGAAAGGGAATGGCCGTCAGTACCGGGCCGAAGATCTCTTCCCGGGCGATGCGCATGCTGCCGTTGGCCCCGGAAAACAGCGTCGGCAGCACGTAGTTGCCGCCGCCCGAATCACTCCAACGGCTGCCGCCCGCAGCAACGGTGGCGCCCTCCTCCCGGGCAATGTCGAAATAGCCCAGCACCTTGTCCAGGTGTCGTGGATGAATGAGCGGCCCGACCTCCGTAGCCGGGTCAAGCGGATGGCCCACCTTGATCCGGCCCGCGCGCTCCGCCACCCGGGCGGAAAATTCATCGTAGATCGATTCCTGCACCAACAGGCGGCTCGAAGACGTGCACCGTTCCCCGTTCAGGCTGTAGATCATGAACGTCACCGCATCGAGCGCCCGGTCGAGATCGGCATCGTCGAAGACCATCACCGGGTTCTTGCCGCCCAGTTCGAAGTGCACCCGTTTCAGCGTCATGGCGCCCTGCTGCATGATCAGGCTGCCGGTATGAGATTCGCCGACGAAGGCCACCGCCTTGACATCCGGGTGCTCGGTCAACGCCTTGCCGGCGGTCTCGCCGATACCCTGCACCGAGTTGAAAACCCCTGGCGGCAAACCCGCCTCGTGGCAGATCTCCACCAGCAGACGCGCCGACAGCGGGCTCCACTCCGCCGGTTTGTGCACCACCGTGCAGCCGGCAGCGAGCGCGGGCGCAATCTTCCAGGTGGACAGCATGAACGGCGTGTTCCAGGGGGTAATTACCCCCACCGGGCCAATGGGCTGGCGCAAGCTGTAGTTCAGGTGATCCGCGGCCGGCAGCGACTGGCCGTTGGCGGCTTCGGGTGCCTTGTCGGCAAAGAAACGGAAATTCTCCGCGCCGCGGATGGCGGCCTTGCTCATGAAGCGCAGCGGCTGCCCGGTATCGTGGGACTCGATCAGCGCGATCTCTTCGGCCCGCGCCTCTATGGCGTCGGCGATGCCATGCAACAGTGCACGCCGGTGCGACCCTGAAACGGCACGCCAGCCTGGGAAGGCATCGCGCGCCGAGCACGCCGCGCGATCGATGTCCTCGGCACTTCCGGCGGCCACCCGATTGACGGGGGAGTTGTCGATCGGCGTCCTGTTCTCAAAGGACGCGCCCGATGCTCCCGGCACGTCGGCGCCGCCGATGAAGTGCCCGAGGGTTTGGCCTTCAAACCGTGCCAGGTACTCCCTGGCCCTGGCCTTGTTGGATTCCCATGTGCCGCTCATACAACCTCGTCCATCCGCGATACCCGGTCCACGGGCCGTCTATTCTGCCACCCGAAGCTCAATGATATCCCCCGGGTCAACACACCACGCCCGGCAAGGGCCCCGGCACGCACACTTCGACCCGGAAAACCCGGTACGGTTCCTGCGCGGTTGCGTGAAAACCCGGCAGGGGACATCATCCCGCCGCCATGCCCGACCACGCACCCACCCTGCCCGACGTGCGGATGAACCTGATTCGTCCCAAGGCGCCGGCAATTTCGCGTGTGGTCTCCAACGAGCTGTGCATGAACGGCAAGTCGGCCAGTTTCGTCAAGCACCTGGTACTCGCTGTCTCCGGCACGCCGCTGGCCGGCAACTTTCTCGCCGGACAGTCGTTCGGTGTCATCGCGCCCGGCACCGACGAGCGGGGCCGGCCGCACAAGGTGCGGCTGTACTCCGTGGCCTGCCCAAGCTGGGGCGAGGACGGCGGCGGCAACCTGGTCTCCACCACGCCGAAAAGGCTGATCGACGAATACCAGCCCCAGAAGCCCACGGACGATTCCACCGATCATCGCCTCTTTCTGGGCGTCTGCAGCAATTATCTATGCGATATTGGCGAAGGCGACGAGGTTCTCGTGACCGGCCCGAACGGCAAGCGCTTCCTGCTGCCCGAGGACATCGAGGCACACAACTACCTGTTCATCGCCACCGGCACCGGGATAGCCCCGTTTCGCGGCATGCTGATGGAACTGTTCGAAGGTACCGGCGGGCCCACCGGCGCCAGGGCGGCGCTGGTCATGGGCACCCCATACACGACGGATTTGCTCTACGAGGACCTGTTCCAGCGTCTGCACAGGGAGCATGCCAACTTCGAATACCATACCGCCATCAGCCGGGAATCGGACCGGCTCTACGTCGGCAGCCTCATCGAGCGCGAAATCGACAGGTTCACGGACCTGCTCCAGGATCCCCGCACGTTGGTCTACATCTGTGGGCTGGAGGGCATGCAGTTCGGCATATTCCAGGCCCTCGCGCGCCACGGTCTCGCCGATGGCTATGTCACTCTCCACGAAGACCTCGCCGCCAGGCCCCCGGACGAATGGCGCTTCACAGACATCAAGCGGCGCATCAAGCCCACCGCGCGTTGCATGCTGGAGGTTTACTGACCTGGCGCCCCGGGTAGGACTCGAACCTACAACCCGCTCCTTAGGAGGGAGCCGCGCTATCCAGTTGTGCCACCGGGGCGAGGGAATCGGCCCGCGAACCGGGCCGGGGTGGGCTTGGCCGGCGCATTGTATCAAGACCCCAGTCGATAGCGCAGCTTGACGGTCAGTTGATCGCCGCTCGGGTTGTTCCACGCCTCGCAGAACAGGGTCCGGCAGCCGCCCCGCAGCCGCGCCATGATCGAGATGATGGACCGAACATGGGTGACGTGCTCCTTAGTCTGAATTCACTCGCGACCAAAGCATCAAAGCTCCAAGCCAGCGAGACATCTTCACGGCATCCGGAACGCCAGGTGCGCAAAAGCCCCTCAACGCTTGGGCAAAAAACTACAGATCTTCTGGGGATGGGCGTTCTAAAAGTTAGGCGATCAGCCACAGATTCGGGATGACGCCGATCCTAAGCTACGTGGACGATGTAAGGCGTAGCAACCGAGCAACGAATAGTAGAGCCGCCGTCGCAGTCAGCCTCGGCCCCGGAAACCACATGGGGCACAAGTAGTGAAACTATGTTCATTTGCAGTTTTGCTAGCTGCTTTGGTGACCACAATGCCGGTCGTGGCAGATGATGAACAGATCGAAGAAGTCGTAGTGACAGGTTCGCGCCTGAATTCACCATTGTCCGTTGATCTCAATCCGGTAATGGATGACGCAATCGCTTTGCATGACGAGCGCGTAGAACAGAACCGCCAAACAGTCGCCAGGGCTTGTGCACAAGCTCAGCAGGAAGCAATCGCCCACGGAGCGGTAGTTGCCGCGGGAACAGCGGCTGGGGTGGCCTGCGGAAGGATTCCCAACGCCGCAGCCGCGGCCGCTTGTGCAATGGCGGTTACAACAGCGGTTGCAATGTGTACATTTGACCCCTCGGGGAGAGAAGGAAAGTAGGAGGTGTTCGTGTTTACTGAAATACTGAAAGCAATCTGGGCTCAATATCGATTCGTGGCTGCTGGCGCGTGCGCAGCATCTGTCTTGATAGCGTTTCTGAAAGACCTTCCGGCATTCGTGTACGTAACATGGGGCCTGATTGCCGGATGCATCCTGACTTACGCGCTGGTTGAGCAGACTGTCATAGCCGCAAAGAAAAGGCGATCTGTCAATCATTGAACCTTTGTAAGTGCAGCGCACTAATGGTTCTGCCCTTAGTCCTCGCGCCTTCACTCAGCGACGCGGGGCGCTTCGACCGAGTCTACGGTACATTCGGGCTCAGTTTCATCGACAGTGCAAACGCTAGCGGCGATTTCGAGCCGGGGCTATCCGTATCTGGCAAGGATTCCTATCAGCGGTTCAGCTACAACATGTCTTTGAACGGCAGCTATCAGCTGACCCCTCGGCTTTCGCTTCAGGCAGGCTATCGGGTTAACCGGACAACCCACAATCAAATTGCCACACAGAACGCGCTGAGCCTATCCATGAGGCTGTCAGTGACCCCCCGTCTGGTGGCGACCGCCCGGTGCTTCGATAGGAACAGCGGCAGAATGCGTCAGGATCCCAGCCGATAGCGCAGCTTGACGGTCAGTTGATCGCCGCTCGGGTTGTTCCACGCCTCGCGGAAGAGATCCCGGAACCCGCCCCGCATCGGCGCCTCGCTGGCATTGCGGGTGTAGACCACGAAGAGGTCCGACAGGGGTGCGATCTGCCACCGGTAACGGGCCTGGAAGTTGAGTACCGAGACCCTGAAGTCATCCGCGGGGCCGGGCGGCTTGACTGTCTGCACCAGGTCTCCCGGCTCCTGTGGAACGAGGTAGAACTCGTTTTCATCGGCCTTTATCCCCACCCACTGCAGGGCGAGGCGAAACTGGTGCCTGGCGGCGGGAAAGTAGTCGAGTGATACCGTCGTACCCATCTCGGCGGAGTGGAAGGTCGTGAAATTCCGATCTTCCTGGTGCAGCAGCCAGTGGTCGCTGGTGTAGTAGTAGACATCCGCCTCCAGGTTGACCCGGCCGGCGGGGCGCCAGACCAGGCTGAACCAGCCGCCGTAGTAGTGGCTCCCGAGATCTTCGCCGGTAACTTCCAGCCCGGCTCCGAGCGAAAGCACCTTCGATGAGTCTGTCACGTAGTCGATGCTGATGTTCTCCCGTTCCTCGATCCGGTAGGTTCCATTGCCGAAGCTGTTCCGGTCTTCATAGCGTTCCGGAAACCAGCTCAGTCCCAGGGTCACCGCGTCGAGATTGTGCAGCGTGAATTCCTGGAATGCGCCGAAACCCGACTGGGTCAGCCGCCCGTCTCCGTTCAGTTCCTGGCGCATGAACGAGCGGAAGGCGAAATCCCGCACCCAGGGGATGCCGGTCCCCTGCCAGTTCATCCGCAGATCCATCCGGGTTGCGTCATTGCGTTCCAGGAACCCCATGTCGTTGATGTCGATCCGGTTGTCGTAGCTGTGCAGGGCCAGCGTGTAGCTGATGCCGCGGCGCGGCGAGTACACGGTATCGACGAAGGCGCCGTACCCCTTGCCCTGCGGGGCGTCCGGGTCATCGTCGGTGATGTCCGAGTGCAGCAACTGTCCATCCACCGCCCAGCGGCCGCCGGCGGACTGATAGTGGAAGTCGAGTCCGTGCACGTATGCCTCCCGCGACGGATGCACCACGGCCGTCGAAATCATTCCGAGACCCCGGTAGGTGCCGTTTTCCGCGGTGCGGTCGTAAAGCAGGCGGACGGCGCCGTAGTCGCTGCCGTCCTGGTGCAGGTTGATGCTGCCCGCGTCCAACTTCACGCTGTCCTCCAGGGCGCCCAGAACGCCGTACCGGAAGGAGCCGATTTCCCCGGTGGCCTTCAGCGCCCCGAGCAGTTCGGTCGGCTGGCCGAGTTCCCGTTCCGGTATCTCGATGTCGTCCGATGTCTCCGGGACCCGCGGCCGGCCGCCGATGCGGCGGGTATTGACCAGCATGGTCGGCGCCTGGCCGTCCCTGAACCCGAACCCGAGTTCCGCCCGGGGTGTGGTGGAGAAGATTTCCTGGCCTTCCTGGAAAAACAGGCGCTTCTCCGGGAAAAAAGTCTCGAAGGCGGTGAGGTTGACGATGACCTGATCGGATTCGACATTGCCGAAGTCCGGGTTCACCGTCGCCGTCACCTGGAAATTGGTCGACGGCCGCCAGAACAGGTCCATGCCGCCCTTGTAAGACGTTTCGTCTTCGATCCCGTCCACCGTCATTGAAGCGTACGGGAAGACGCTCCACTGCTGCCGGGGATTCACGCCTCCGAGTTCGACCGGTTGCAGAACGCTCAGAAACTTGGCCTCCGTGAGCGGGATGGCCGGCCAGGACCAACGCTCCCCGGCGCTCCCCAGCTGGCGCGAAACAAAGAGGCCGAGGCGCCGTACATCCGCCGCGTGCGGCATCGCCATCTGCGACCAGGGAAAGAACAACTCGGCAGACCAGCCCTTGGAGGTGACCGCCGTGGCGCCGAGCCAGGCCCCGTCCCATTCCGGGCTGAAAAGGCTTTCCCGCAGGACCGTCCCGTCCGTCTGGCTGCCCCCGAGCGCCACATCGCCCCAGTACCCGTATTCGCCCTCCCCCGAGGCATCGATGGTGAAGCCCACCGAATCCCGCCTCATCATCATGTTGTCCCTGGAGGAAAACCGCCGCACCAGCGTGTCGGCGGGCTGTTCCATGTCCCATCCCAGGTAAAGCCCGCGTTCCGTGTAGAAAACCCTGAACAGGGTCCGGTAACGCGGCCGGGCCAGGCTGTCGGGCATGATGACGCGGAATTCCTCTGTCCCCGCGACTTGCGACCAGACAGCTTCCGACAAGCGCCCATCGACGTTGACATTCGCCTGGTCGTGCCCGAATCGCACCAGCTTCAGCGGTGCTTCATCCGTTTCCGCGAGCGCCGTTCCGACGGCCAACAGAGCCGCCCACGGAATACACCGCCGCACAATTCCAAAGCCCACGGTTCAGCAACCGCCAATCGCCGTTCGCGAATGACTCAACCCGGCTCCGGAACTGTGGCGGGTATCCGACATGGCGGCTAGCGAACAACAAACCGGCCTTGCAAAGCAACACCGGGGCACATCCCTCAGATGCTCAGGATGGACTGGGAAGTCAACCGGTCCTGCCTGTACACTGCCCCGCTTTGACGCACCCGGAAAGCACAAGGCCGTTGCAGCCGCACCCTCTTCAAGAAACCATCGAGCCCAACCGGTGACCAGAGCGAACCGGGCGCACCCACCCCGGTACTTCCTTTTCTTCGTCGCTTCCATGACGGCGCTGGCGCCCTTCGCGATCGACACCTACCTGCCGGCGCTGCCGACCATGGCCACCGCCCTGGGCGTCGATCTCGTGCAGATGAACATCACCATGAGCACCTACATGGCGGGATTCGCCATCGGCCAACTCATCGGCGGCCCGGTTTCCGACCAGATCGGACGGCGCAAGATCGGCGGAACGGGGTTGCTTTTGTTTATCGCCACTTCGCTCCTGATCGCAAACGCGGACTCGGCGCTGGAAATACAGGTGCTGCGCGCCGTT
This sequence comes from Gammaproteobacteria bacterium, assembly GCA_026713405.1. The sequence continues at coordinate 3,484 of JAPOON010000631.1, read as the reverse complement.
CAGGCATTCGGCGGCGGTTTCGCCTCGGTGATCTGCATGGCCATGATCAGGGATTCCTATTCCGCCGCGGAGGCGGCCAAGCGATTTCCCACGGTCATGCTGGTGATGCTGTCCGCACCGCTCGTGGCCCCGCTGATCGGCGCATTTCTGCTCGACCTGGGCTGGCCCGCAATCTTCCTGTTTCTGGCCGTCTACGCCATGACCCTGCTCATCTTCTTCGGGTCTGTCGGCGAGACCCTCAACAAACCGCCCGAACCCATGCGGCTCGGCGGCATCCTGCCGCAATACTTCGAAGTTCTCTCCCGGCGCGTCGACGGCAAGCTGATACCCCTGCGCTATATCTTCACCCAGGGCCTGGCCGTATCGGTGATGATGACCTTCCTGACGAATTCCGCCTTCATCTATTTGGAGTACTTCGATGTGGGCGAAAAGCCGTTCGCCCTGTATTTCGGCGCCAACATCGTCGTCATGATGGCGTTCACCCTGGTCACCTCACGGCTGATTCAGCGGATTCCGCCCTTCCGGCTGTTCCGCACCGGGCGGCGGCTGCAACTGGTGTTTGTCTTCGCACTGGCCGCATCGGTGGTGCTCGGCGAAACGAGCCTCTGGGTGTTCACGCCGCTCCTGGCGCTGAGCATCGGCGCGGCCGGACTGATCGGCCCATCCATATCCGGGCTTTACCTGGCGCCGTTCGGGAATCTGAGCGGCAGCGCCAGTTCGCTCATCGCCACCGCATCGTTCCTGTTCGGCAGCGTGCTCGGGGCGCTGTCCGGCCTGCTGTACGACGGTACGCTGAACCCGGTGGTGCTCACCATGGCGGCCGCAGTGCTGCTCGCCAATATCGTCGCGTCGACGATTCCGGAACCCAGGGGCTTCGTTTCCTGAACGGACGTCAGGGGTTCGGGGTACCGCCAAGAAGCGCGTCGCGGAATGTCGGATTCGACTGCTTCAGTTCCACGATTCTGGAAGTCCCTTTCGTGACCAGCGGATGGTCGAAGGCCTCGATCGCGGCTGCATAGCTTGGCCTGGCTTGCAAAGCCTGCCAGTAGGCAACAACGCGCGGCCGGTCATCCGTCAGGAAGGTGTCCAGCCAGTCGACTTCGGCCAAGCGTTCGAAAATGACCATCATGCCCACATCGGCGAGGGTAAAGCGATCGCCGACGATCCAGGGCCCGCCGCTGTCCTCGAGGGCCTGCTCCAGGGCGTCGAGATGCCCGTGCATGAGCATGCGGCTGCTCCGCATCATGCTTACCAGCGGCTTTAGCGCCGGAAATCTGGCAACACCGAGCAGCTTCATGGCCAGGAACAAGAGCGGTCTCACCCTGCTCCAATGGAACAGCAGCCCCACCAGGATTCGCCGCGCGGGAATGTGCTCGACCATCGCCGCAAAAATGGGCATGGTCAGCCCCGGCACGGCGTTGCCGGCGGTTTCCTGCATGCGGCGCAGCGGATCGATCAGCGAAGAGAGGTGTACCCAGCGCTCCATCACCGTCCGCCGTTCGTCGTCTTCGGGCACCAGCGCATTCGGGTTATCCGAGTGCGCTGCCGCGTAGGCCAGTTGCTCGTGGGACTCATAGATGGGGTGGCCGTTGTGCACCAGCACGGGCACCAGCGCCCCGGGATTCACCTTCAGGAAGTGGCGGGATATGTTTTCGTAGGATCCCGTCTCGATCAGGTCGACGTGGTGGCTCTTGTAGTCGATACCGAGTTCCGCCAGGCAAACGCGCGTCTTCTTGGAGCACAGCGAGAAGTTGTTGTGATACAGCTCCCAGGCCTGCTCGTGCGGCAGGACGATATCCTCGTGGATGCCGCCCCGCATCTCCCCGGTCTTGCGGTGGCTGCGTTCCCAGAGAAACCAGGCCATGGCTGCCGCGAGCAACCCCACCATCGTCGTCAACACAAAGACCTCCCGCCGCAAGCCACAAACGCTTATGATCTCCGCTGGTCTTTTTTTTCACAAATCGAACGGGGCGATGCCCCAGCCCGAGGAGCAACAATGACCGGGAGGGAATTTGACTCGTTTGACGACCTTATCCGCCAATAAGAGGTAGCGAAGACAATCATGAACGCCTCCAACGCCCTCGGCCGAGTCCCGACCCCAGCCCGGGAACGGGGCAGGATCGCGCCGGCCAAGCTGGCCCACGTGGTACTGAAATCGGCCAACAAGGACCGGCTGGTCGCTTTCTACAAGACCCTGCTGGAAGCGGAGGCAACGTTCGGCGACAACAACGCCACCTTCCTCACCTACGACGAAGAGCACCACCGCATTGCCGTGATCGGCATACCCGGCCTCGGCCGCAACTCCCGCAGGCGCGTGGGCGTCGACCACATCGCCTTCACCTACGCGTCGCTCGGCGACCTGCTCGCCACCTACGAACGCCTGAAGGCAGCCGGCATCCGGCCGGTATGGACAACGCATCACGGCGCCACCCTGTCCTTCTACTACCAGGACCCCGACAACAATTTCTGCGAACTGCAGATCGATGTCTTTGAAACCCCGGAGGAACTCGAGGCCTACTTCAATAGCGGAGATTTCAACGTCAACCCGGTGGGTGTCGACTTCGATCCGGAAGACGTGTTGGCCCGGTACCGGAACGGGGAATCCAGGAGCACCCTGCTGAAGCGTGTTACCGAAGGGCCGCACAATCCCGCCGCCATGCCCCGGGCGTACCTGGGCACATTTCACTGGCTGATGTTCAAGGTCGCTACACTGCTCGGCAAGCAACCCGGCGCCGGGTGACGGTTCTACCGGTCCTTCTCCCTATGCACGCCATTTATCGGGCGTTTCCTGACCCGATTTATCGGGCGTTTCCTGACCCGATGTATCGGGCCTTGCCTGACCGCAGATCATGAGCCGCCGCGTCACGCCCCCGCCGAACCGGGAGCCCGGACAACCCAGCCTTCGAGCGCCCGCGGGCGCCTGCGACAGCCATTTCCACATCTTCGGCCCCCAATCACGGTTCCCTTTCGTTGAGCCCCGGCCCCTGGATGCCGACGATTGCCCGCTCGAGGACCTGCTGGCCCTGCACCGGCGGCTGGGCCTGGAACGCGGCGTCGTCGTGCAAACCCTGCTTTACGGCGATGACAACGCCTGCCTGCTGGACGCCCTGCGGCGGCATCCCGAACGCCTGCGCGGCGTGGCCTGTGTCGGCAGCGCAATCACCGACGTGGAACTCGTTGAGTTGACGGCCGGCGGCGTGGTCGCCAATCGTTTCTCCTACATCCGCTCGCCGCAAATCGACGGGAACCTGATCCGGCGCATCCACGAACACGGGTGGCACCCCCAGTTCTGGTTCGAGGGCGAAGAGCAGGTTCTTGCCTGGCGCCGGACAATGCTGGAGAGCCCCGGCAACTTCGCCATCGATCACATGGGCTGGCAGCCCGCCGAGCGGGGCGTTGATGCGCCGGGGTTCCGCGCGGTACTGGAATGCCTGGACACCGGCCGCTGCTGGGTCAAGCTCTCGGGGCCGAACCGGTTCTCGGC
>JAPOON010000630.1 GCA_026713405.1 Gammaproteobacteria bacterium | reverse complement strand
GGGGTACAGGCCGGCGGCCAGCCGCAGCAGCGTGGACTTGCCGCTGCCGTTCGGGCCGCGCACCTCCACGCAGCGGCCGGCCTGCAGTTCGAGGTTCAGACCCCGGAACAACGTCCGCCCGCCGCGCTCGCACGCCAGGTTATTCAAGATGAGGAGAGATTGGCTCAATCGAGGCGCAATGCTGCAAAAGGTACGCGATTATAGATGCGTGCTCACCCCAGCCGGTCGATGATGGGACAATCCGGCCGACTGTCCCCCGCGCAGGCACTGACCAGGTGCGACAGTTCATCGTGCAGGCACTGCAGTTCCCGCTGCTTTCGTTCGATGTCCTCGAGACGCGCCTCGGCGATCCGTTTCACGTCGGCGCTGCTCCGGTTGCTGTCCTCGTAGAGCGCGAGCAGCCCCCGGCACTCGTCGATGGAAAAGCCGAATTCCCGCGCCCGGCGCACGAAGGCCAGCTTGCGGACCGCCGAGTCGTCATAGGACCGGTAGCCCGCCCCGGTTCTGGAGGGCGGTTCGACCAGGCCGATGTCCGCGTAGTAGCGGACCGTCTTGGTGGGCAGTCCCGAGGCCCTGGAGGCGGCGCCGATGTTCATGTCATGCTGTCTTGACTTTCCAGTAGATGGAAGGATTAGTCTGCAGGGTACCCAATGTCAAGCAGAGCCCGCCATGACCGAAATCGCCAATCAGTCAACCCTTGACTGGCGCTGCCGCGGCACCTGGCGGCGGGCATCGAAAAACACCGCCTGGTGCCTTCTCGGCTGCTCCATCGGCGATTTCGGCACCATCGCCTTCTTTCAGTTCACGGCCATTCCCTGGCCCACGCTCGCAATCATGACACTGGCGATCGTCAACGGCCTGTTAACGTCCATCATGCTCGAGACCGCCATTCTCTGGCGGCAGATGGGGCCGCGGACAGCATTCAGAACCGCGGTTGGCATGTCGCTGATCTCGATGATCGGCATGGAGGCCGCCATGAACGCTGCCGATGTTGTCCTGACCGGCGGAGCGCTGCTCACCTGGTGGGTCATACCCGTCATGCTCGCCGTCGGCTTCGTGACCCCGTTGCCCTACAACTACTGGCGGCTGAAAGTACTCGGCAAGGCCTGCCACTAGCAGCCCGGCTACAGATCCAGTTCGACGCCCAGGTACCCCTGGATGGGCATGGCCGGGAAATAGCGGTAGCTGCCGAACGCGAAGTCGGCGCGGTCGGCATAGCGCCGGTCGAACAGGTTGACGATGCGGGCGAAGAGGCGTGCACGGTCGCTCAACTGCAGCCCCCCGCGCCAGTTGACCACGGCATGGCCCGGATAGCTGTGGGTGTTGGCCGCGTTGATGAAGTGCTTGCCGACGACGTTGACCTCGAACTCGGAATACCAGGCATCTCCGGGTTGCCAGCGCCACCGGGCACTGCCGAGCCATTGGGGCGCCGTGTCGATTCTGTTGCCTTTCTCGATGACCTCGCCGCCACCGGCGCGCCGCGAAAAGTCGTACTCGTGTACGGCGTACGTGCCCGCCAGGCTGAAGACATGGCCGTCCGGCGCCCATTCGGCGGCAAACTCCACGCCGGCCGACCGCGTCTTGCCGTCGCTGACATTGAATCCGTTGGCTTCCCTGAATATGTAGTGCCGGGTCCGTTCCCGGAAGACGGAGACCGACCAGCCCCGGTCTTTCAGCCCGGCCTCGAAGGAGACCAGCCGTTCGCTGTCCAGGTCCGCCACGGTCTGACCGCGCTGCAGCCGGTAGAGTTCGGTGACCTGCGGCGGCCGGAAGCCGGTGGCCGCGGTGAAATAGGCGACTCCCCCCGTGCCGAACTCGCGCTCGATACCGAGCCGGCCGGCCACCTCGGTGAAACTGTCGTCGCCTGACGGGGGACGGGTATAGAGGCAGCCACCGAAACCGCATTGGCTGCCGTCGTCACGGGTATTTCCCACCAGGTGATTGTTGTCGTAGTCGTAGCCGAGGTGCTCGACCCGCAAACCGTGCGAGGCCCGCCAACGGTCACCAAGGCGCCATTCGAGGTTGTAGAACGCCGCAGCCATGAAGGAATCCACATCGTAGTCGTAGTGCTTGCCCGGCGGCCGCGTTCCGACCAGGAAGGCGGAGCCGGTGGTCGGCCCGTCCTGCATCTCGGTCAGGCTGCCCTGCATGTATTCCAGGTGGGCGCCCAGATGGCCGGACATCCCGTGGTTGTCGAATGCGTAGGTGGCGAGCACCCCGCCGCTGTCCTGTTCGTTGGTCTCGGTGGGCTGCCCGGGCAGGAAGTGCTGCAGGAACACCATTCGCGACCGACGCAGGTAAGGCGAGATCCGCCAGACGCCGTCGCTCCAGTGGCTCGCGGCACGCACCGACCACGCATCCCGGTGGGCCTCCGGGTTGGGATTGGTTCTGCGCAGGTCGCCGTCGCCGTAAGCCTTGTACCCGCGCACGAAGCCGCCGGTTTCCTGGTTGAGGTTGGTGGCATTCAGGGTGTTGCGCACCTGCCAGGCCCCCACGCCGGTTTCATGAACGAAGGAGAGTTTCTGCTGCCCGTAGCCGGTGTCGTCGCGGTAGCCGTTGGAGTGGCTGCCGTTGGCGCTCAGGCCGATACGATGATTCCCGCGCTCCACGGCCAGGGTGCCCCGCACCTGTGCATATCCGTACGATCCGCCCTCCAGGCTCAGGGACGACGCGTCCGGGTCCGGGGTCAGCACGTTGATCGCCCCGTGCAGGGCGTTGCCCCCGAGGGCGGCGCTTGCCGGTCCGCGCCAGACCTCGATTCCTCCCGCCTGCTCGGCGTTCACCTCGAACAGGTTGTTGACGTTGCAGAACCCGGCGGGCCGGATGGGCAGCCCGTCCTCGAGAAACAGGAACGCGCCGCAGGCGCCGGCGCCGGTCAGCACCGCGGAGCGGATGGCGGTCAGGTGTTCGTGGCCCGAGCCCCGGGAGACCCAGACGCCCGGAACCCGCACAAGGGCCTCGTGAACGTGGGTGGGCCGGATTTCCGCCAGTTCCTCCGCATCGACCCGGCCCACGCTTCCTGCCGTGCCCAACCGCTCGCCCAGCGTCTCGACGACCACGACTTCCTCCACGATTTCGCCCGCTGCCGCAACGCCGCCGGCCAGGCACAGGCCGGCGAGCAGCGCCAGGGCGACCTTGACGCCTCTCGCCACTACGTCGCGACTGAACGCAATCGAGAAGAACACCCGGTCGTTCCGCTAATGGGGCAATGCCCGATTCCGAGGGGAGACTGGTGAACGGAAGCGAACTCGAATCATTTGAGATTCCTATCCCCGAATGGGAGGCCTGGACAAAAGAGCGCAGACATTACCCGCCGCCCCCTGGGTCCGCAAGCAAATCCGCCGAATTGCACCGGGAGACGGAACCCCGCCGCCCGTCGCCGCGCCGCTATTCAATTGGGGCCGTCGGACCCCGGCTCGGCGGGTGCCGCTTCCTCCTTCAGCCGCACATCGAAGGCGACGGAACCGCCTTCCCCCGACCCGAGTATCCCGCCATAGATCCAGCGGATCGCCGTGTAGTGACGCGCCTCCGC
>JAPOON010000629.1 GCA_026713405.1 Gammaproteobacteria bacterium | reverse complement strand
GGGCGTGCCGGCCGAACACGGACGTGGCCATCATGCTCGGCCTGGCTCATACGATATACAGCGAAGGCCTCCATGACAGGGCATTCCTCGACAGGTATTGCGTCGGCTTCGAACGGTTCGTTCCCTACCTGACCGGGCAGACCGACGGGCAGCCCAAGCACGCCGACTGGGCGGCGGGCATCTCGGGAATCGCGGCCGGCGAAATTCGGGCCCTTGCGCGCCGCATGGCCCGCGCCCGCACCCTGCTGGGCATCAGCTGGTCGCTGCAACGGGCCGAGCACGGCGAACAGGGCTACTGGATGATCACCCTGCTCGCCGCGATGCTGGGCCAGATCGGCCTGCCGGGCGGCGGCGTGGCGTATGGATACGGGTCCGTGCACAACATCGGTTTCGCAGGCCGCCGGCAACCGACGTTCCGCACCGGCGCCATGGCTCAGGGGAAGCCGCCGTTGAATCGGTACATCCCGGTGTCGCGCATTACCGAAATGCTGGAGAACCCGGGCAGCGCCTTCGACTACAACGGTGAGCGGCTGACCTATCCGGACATCAGGGTCATCCTCTGGGCAGGCGGCAACCCGTTCCACCACCACCAGGATCTCCATCGCCTGCGGCGTGCCTGGACCCGCCCGGAGACAGTGATCGTCAGCGACCCGTTCTGGACCGCGACCGCCCGCCATGCCGACATCGTCTTTCCCTGCACCGTGGCGCTTGAGCGCAACGACTTCGCCGCGGGCAGGGCCGACTGCTTCATCACGCCGATGCGCAAGGCGGCCGAACCCCTGGGCGAATCCCGCGGTGACTTCGAGATTTTCTCCGCGCTGGCGGAAAGATTCGGCAAGGCGGCGGAGTTCACCGAGAGCCGGGACGAGATGGCCTGGGTGGAGACACTCTACGAGGCGACGCGGAAAAATGCGGCCCGGGACGGCGTGACGCTACCGCCGTTCGATCGGTTCTGGGCCGGTGAGCAATTCTGCTTCATCGATCAGGTGGAAGAGCGTGAATTCGCGCTCGAAGCCTTCCGCCGGGATCCCGCCGCACACCCGTTGCGCACCCCCAGCGGCAGCATCGAACTCTTTTCGGAAACCATTGCGTCTTTCGGGTACGAAGATTGCCCCGGTCATCCGGTGTGGTGCGACAAGACGGAGTGGCTGGGCGCCGCGCGAGCCCGGGAGTATCCCCTGCACCTGATTTCCAACCAGCCGAAAACGCGCCTGCACAGCCAGTTGGACCATGCCGCGACGAGCCGCAGCGCCAAGCGACAGGAGCGTGAGGTGCTGCGCATCAATCCCGCCGATGCCGCCGCGCGAGGCATTGACGACGGCGCGATCGTGCGGGTGTTCAACGACCGGGGGTCCTGCCTTGCCGCGGCCGCGCTGTTCGACGGCATCCGCCGGCATGTCATCGAATTGCCGACCGGTGCCTGGTTCGACCCGCTGGACCCGGCGGCTGAGGACTCGCTCGAGGTGCACGGCAATCCCAACGTGCTGACCCGCGATGCCGGCACCTCCAGAATCGCCCAGGGACCTACAGCGCACAGCTGCCTGGTGGAAGTGGAGCGGTTCACTGGCCCGCTGCCGGAAGTCAAGGTATTCCGGCAACCGGAAATAGCTTTAGATGGCCCCTGAGTCCGGCAGCGCGCAGCGGGTTGCACGTCTGGTCGACCGGCTTGCACGTCCCGTCCTCCGGGACCCAGCATGGCCGAGGCGTGGAGCATGGCCGAGGCGTGGATTGAGAGAATAGCCGCGCAAACGGGTAGACTTCGCGGCATCTCCCGCAACAGCTCAGGAATACGATGCATTCCATTCGTTTACACGGTGTGCCGTTCTCGCAACCCGTACGTGCAGTGATGTGGCTGATGCTCTACAAGCAGACGCCGTTCGAGCTGGTGCTGATCAACCCGGGCTCGAGGGGCGAGACCGGCAGCCGGCATCCGGATTACCTCGCGAAGAATCCTGGCGGCACCATCCCCATGATCGAGGAAACGGCCACGGGGGTTGTTCTCCGCGGGGGCCACGCCCTCCTCTGCTTGCCTCGTTTCACTGCCCGCTTGGGCGGCGGGTGTTGCGGTCGCTTTTTCTCTGGCTGTCTGCGTGGCGCGTGGG
>JAPOON010000628.1 GCA_026713405.1 Gammaproteobacteria bacterium | reverse complement strand
TACCGGAATCGCCCGGGCCCAGGATGCCGACCTGGTAGAACGGCCGAATTTCCTTATCGTCGTCGCCGACGACATGGGCTGGTCGGACATCGGAGCCCTGGGCGGCGAGATCCGCACGCCCAACATCGACGCCCTGGCCGCTGCCGGCACGCTGATGACGGACTACTACGTCGCGCCGACCTGCGCGCCGACCCGCGCCATGCTGGTCACGGGTGTCGACAGTCACGAGGCAGGGCTTGGCGTGCAGTCAGGCGTGCGTGCGGCCAACCAGGTGGGTATCAACTACGAGGGCGAGTTGCACGACGGCGTTGTCACGGTGGCCGAAGCGCTGCAGGCTCACGGTTACCAGACGTTCATGAGCGGCAAGTGGCACCTGGCCAACGACCAGGCGCAGCGCCCGACAAGGCGGGGATTTCAACGCGCCTTTTCCCTGATGACCGGTGGCGCCAGCCACTTCGCCGACCAGAAAGAGATCGGCCCGTTCGATGTCCCGGTTTATGTCGAAGATGGCGAGCAGGTCGAGGTGTTGCCGCAGGACTGGTACTCCAGCATCGGCTACGCGGACAAACTCCTGGAGTACCTGGGTGAACGGGATGAGGACGCGCCGTTCCTTGCTTACCTCGCCTTCACGGCGCCGCACGACCCGCTGCAGGTACCCGACGACTGGCTGGACCGTTACCGGGGCGCCTATGACGCCGGGCCCCAGGCAACCCGCCGCGCCAGGGCGAAGCGACTGGAAGCGCTGGGGTTGATCCCGGAAGGAACGCGGCTGTGGCAATACCCGCGGTTTCCCGGCTGGTTTCCGAATCACGCCGCGCCCTGGGACGAACGCTCTGCCGAACAGCGGGAAAAAGATGCCCGCCCCATGGAAATCTACGCCGCCATGGTGGAACTGATGGATCAGCAGATCGGCCGGGTTCTCGAATTCCTTCGGGAACAGGGTGAATTGGACAACACCTATGTCGTGTTCTTTTCCGACAACGGCGCGAGTGCGGCGGGGCCGCTGGTGTATCCCGGCGTTACACCCGAGTGGTACGAGGACACGTGGGACATTTCCCACGAGAACCGCGGCAGGCCCGGCAACTTCACCGTGATGGGCCGGGAGTGGGCCAGCGCCGCGGGGACGCCCTGGAAGCTGTACAAGGCTTCAGTGAGCGAGGGCGGCATCCGCTCGCCACTGATCGTCAGCGGTCCTTCCGTACCGGCCGGCGAGCGTTCCGGCGCCCTTGCGCATGTCACCGATGTTGCGCCGACGATCTACGAACTTGCCGGTGTGGAACCGCAACAGTCAGCCCTGTTCGACGGCAAGATACTGCCCCAGGGCCGCTCGCTGATACCGGTATTGACCGGAGAGTCGCCCGCCACACGCTCGTCTTTCGGCGTCCACCTGTTCGGCAATCGGGGGTTCCGTCAGGGCAACTGGAAAATCAGCAATACGCTGCCGCCGTTGAGTAACGGCGAGTGGCAACTGTTCGATCTTGCCGCCGACCCGGGTGCGGTGAACGACCTGGCGGCCGAGCGGCCGGAACGCCTGGCGGAACTGCTCGCCGGGTTCGACGAATACGTGCAGCGGCACGATGTCATCCTGCCCGACGAGTCGCCGCTGGACGTGTCCCTCCGGAGCCTTTACCCGGATGAGTGCGACTGGTGGTGCGAGGTGCGGTTTACGGTGATTGGCTGGCTGAACTGAGCGAAACTCACACAACCGCCGCGGGCCGCATGAACGGCTTTTGGCGCCGCCCGAGTTGCTTTAGAATGCGCGGGCCGTGCAGTGATGGGCGGCGCACTCCCGGGCGGGAATAGCTCAGCTGGTAGAGCACAACCTTGCCAAGGTTGGGGTCGCGGGTTCAAATCCCGTTTCCCGCTCCAATAAAATCAATAAGTTGCAGTATATTTCGAGACTCTCTCGAATGCGACGTGTCCAAAACGTGTCCAAAACGTGTCCAAGTTTGCTCGGAGCGGTGCGAAGTTTTGTCTGGATATCACAACATGGACGACTTTGAATCGCCTTGTTTGAGAGAGGATTCAATCGAATTTTAGAGGTTGAGCGTTGCCCGTTTCGTGGTGGGCTGCGTGAAATTCTTTGCGCGCGGTGGCGTTTACGAAGTCGTGTCAGACTAATTTTGATTCGCCGACAGAATCTACAGTCGAAGATGCTCAGGCTGCCAGTTCACGCCACTCGGCCAAAGCGGCGGCTCGAAGCTGCTTGAAAATCTGGCGGCGGTTGAGACTGCGTTGATGGTTGAAGTGGTTGTAGATCGAGCCATGGACTGCGGCGAACTTCTGCAGGGTCTTGATATCCCGGAATCGCGCCATCGCCCCTTCCCGCCTTCGAAACGGGAGATGCGAGTTTTCAGCCCGGTTGTTCAGCCAGCGTCCGCAGTCCTGACGTCCCGGATTTCCGAGCGCTTTCATCGCCGCTCGATACGACGGCAGCCGATCTGTGACGATTGAACTCGGTCGGCCATAGCGTTTCATCGTGCGCTTGAGAAACTCAAGCGCTGCCCGACGATCGCGCCGTTTTGTGACGAAGGCTTCAAGCACCTCACCTTCGTGGTCGACAGCGCGCCACAGGTAGTGGCGCTCGCCGTTGATCCGGACCAAGACCTCATCGAGGTGCCAGCGCCAGTTTGACCAGCTACGTCCGTCTACGCGTCGCTTCCTGATCTCTCGCGCGAACATTGGGCCGAACCGGTTCCACCAATAACGCACCGTCTCGTGGCTGATGTCGATGCCGCGTTCGAACAAGATGTCTTCGACTTGGCGCAACGACAGCGGATAGCGGATGTACATCATCACTGCCAGGCGGATGACCTCGGGCGAGGTTTT
>JAPOON010000627.1 GCA_026713405.1 Gammaproteobacteria bacterium | reverse complement strand
GTGCTGAAGGCAGCCAACCCGGGAATCGTCTACGCACGCATCAAGGGTTTCGGCGTTACCGGCCCCTATTCCGGGTACCGCTGCATGGACATGGTGGCACAGGCGGCGGCCGGCGCCTTTTCGGTCACCGGTGAAGCGGAAGGGCCGCCGATGATGCCCGGCACCACCACCGGCGACTCCGGCACCGGCGTGCAGGCGGCCATGGCGATCCTGGCAGCGTACATCCAGAAGCAGCGCACCGGCGTCGGCCAGCAGGTGGAGCTGTCGATGCAGGAGGCGACGGCCTACTACGTCCGCACCCGCACTTACCTGGGTTCTGGCTGGGATAGGAGCCCCGCACCGCGCACCGGCAACGCCGGCGGCGTGCCGCCGGTGAACATCTACCCGTGCAAGCCGTTCGGCACAAACGACTACATCTATTTGATGCCCGTGAACGAGGGCCACTGGGACGCCCTTTGTACGGCAATTGGCCGCGCCGACCTGCTGCTCGACCCGCGCTTCGCGGATGCGGGTTCCCGGATCGAGAACGGCGATGCGTTATACGAGGAGATTCGCAACTGGACAGGACAGCGCACCAAGCACGAGGCCATGGAAGCCATAGCCGGCGCGGGCGTACCCTGCTCGGCCTGCTTCGACACCGCGGAACTGCATCACGACCCGCACCTCGCCGAGCGCGATTTCGTGCACGAGATGCACCTGCCCGTGCACGGCACGGTGCCGATGCTCGGGTTCGCGCCACGGCTGTCGGAATCCACCGTGGAAATGCAGCGCCCGCCGCGGTTGGGCGAGCACACCCACGAGGTACTCGCAGCCGACCTCGGCCTGAGCGAGAGGGAAATCGACGCTTTGCAGGAAAAAAGCATCATCGGCGACCCGGCGCGTTTCGCGTAGGCCCGGCGAACCGCAATTACTCGTAGTGCGTCCAAAGGCGCAACACCTTCACGGCTCTCTCTGCTTCGAGAACCTGATACACCAGTCGGTGTTGAATGTTGATTCTTCGAGAGTACGCACCGGCCAAATCGCCCACCAATTTTTCGTACGGAGGCGGATTCTGGCAGGGATTGGCCTGAATGACGTCGAGTAACCTTTGAGCCTGTGCCTTTAACCCTGCACTTGCCAATTTTTTTGCGTCCTTCCTGGTCTGGGAGGTGAAGTAAAGCTCCCACATCACCAGTCAAGGTCGGTTTTGCAGTCATCCAGACCGGTTTCCAATCCTTGACGTATGGACTCACGCATGCCCGGCATGGAGACAAGGTAGAGCGTTTCGTTGATTGCGTTCCAGTCCTGTTCCGCCAGTAGAACCGCGTTGCCGCGCTTGCCGGTAATCAGAATCGGTTTGTGTGATTGCGTTGTTTCATCGATGAGGCGATAAAGTTTGGAACGGGCATCGGTCGCATTGAGAGTCGTCATGCAATCACCTCCGAGCAAATTTGAAATGTACGCAATAGCGTACGCTTAGTCAACGACTCAGCACTGTGGCCTACCCGACAAGCGCGGAATCGCACGGTCGACGGTGGCGAAGTTTTTGTAGGTGGGATGGGGTGCTTGCGCCCATTTGAAACCTGATTCAAGATTCGGGGCGCGTTGCCCGACAGGCCCCCGTCGGACGAAAGGGCCAGGCGCTTCGCCTTTCTCGTGGGCAAACCGGCCCACCGACAACCTTCTGGAAAAGAGACTGCAGCCATGAGCGAGACCGCCCGCCAACTCGACTTCGACCCGGACGCCCTGCGCGAGCGCTATCGCATGGAGCGCGACAAGCGCCTGCGCCCGGACGGCAACGAACAGTACGTCGAGCTGGCCGACGAATTCGCGCACTACCTGGAAGACCCCTACATCGACGAGCGGATCGAGCGCGACCCGGTCACCGACGAGGTGGACGTGGTACTGATCGGCGGCGGCTTCGGGGGCCTGACCACGGCGGCGCGGTTCCGCGAGGCGGGCATAAACGACCTCAAGCTCATCGAGAAGGGCGGCGACTTCGGCGGCACCTGGTACTGGAACCGCTATCCGGGCGCCCAGTGCGATGTCGAATCCTACTGCTACCTGCCGTTGCTCGAGGAGTTGAACTACGTTCCGAAGGAGAAGTACGCCTACGCCCGCGAGATCCTCGATCACGCCGAAGCGATCGGGCGCCACTACGGCCTGTACGAGCAGACGCTGTTTCAGACCGAAGTGTGCGAATTGCGCTGGGACGAGGCGGCCTCCCGCTGGATCGTGCACACCGACCGCGGCGACGCCGTGCGCGCCCGCTTCGTGTGCATGGCCAACGGCCCGCTGCACCGCCCGAAACTGCCCGGCGTTCCCGGCCTGCGCAATTTCCGCGGCCACAGCTTTCACACCAGCCGCTGGGACTACGGCTATACCGGCGGCGGGCCCAACGGCGGGCTCGACGGGCTGGGCGACAAGCGCGTGGCCATCATCGGCACGGGCGCCACGGCAATCCAGTGCGTGCCCTTTCTCGGCGAGGCGGCGAAGGAACTCTACGTGTTCCAGCGCACACCTTCGACGGTGGACGTGCGCGGCAACTCGCCCACCGATCCGGAGTGGGCGAAGAGCCTGCAACGGGGCTGGCAGAGGCACCGCATGGAAAACTTCAACTCGCTGGTCTCCGGCGTGCCCCAGGAAGTGGACCTGGTCGACGATGGCTGGACCGACTTGGTCGCCAAGTTCGTCCACCGGTTTCAGAACGCAGACCCGGGCGCCAACATGTCGATTCCGCAAATGGTAGAGATGGTCAACTTCGAGAAGATGGAAGAGCTGCGCGGCCGGGTGGACGACCTGGTGGACGACGCCGAAACAGCCGAGAAGCTCAAGCCCTACTACCAGTTGTTCTGCAAGCGGCCCACCTTCAACGACGAGTACCTGCCCACCTTCAACCGGCCCAACGTTCACCTGGTGGACACCGACGGCAAGGGCGTGGAACGCATCACGGAGAAGGGCCTGGTGGTCGCCGGAATCGAATACGAGGTGGACTGCATCATCTACAGCACCGGCTTCGAGGTCGGCACCGCCTATACGCGCAGGGCCGGCTACGACGCGTTCGGCCGCGGCGGCAGGGCCCTCAGCGAGCACTGGGCCGACGGCACCCGCAGCCTGCACGGCATGAGCAGCCACGGCTTTCCGAACCTGTTCGTCTCGCAGATCTCCCAGGCCGCCTTCACCGCCAACTTCCCGCACCTGCTGGAGGAGTGTGCCAGGCACCAGGCGCACATCATCGGCCACGCGCTCGAGAACGGCTGCACCGAAGTGGAGGTGACCCGGGAAGCCGAAGACGCCTGGGTGCAGACCATTCTCGGCTTCGAAGGCGGCCCGCTCGCCGGTCTCGGCGGCCCCCATTGGACGGCCGGCTTCTCCCACAACCCAAGCCAGGGGCGCCGCCCCGGCCGGCCCTTGGCGCCCCTGGGGCGGGGC
>JAPOON010000626.1 GCA_026713405.1 Gammaproteobacteria bacterium | reverse complement strand
GGTAACGGGCCTGAGCAGCAGGCAACTGCCGCGGGCATCGCGGCGCAGCACGCGGAAACGGGTGCAGGCGGGGTGGCCGCCCTCGGCTTCGGGGTGCATCCCCAGGTCGCCGGAGCGCACGATTCCGTCCCGTTGACCGGCGATTCGGTACCGGATCTTGCGTCCCCGACGCAACGGCAGATCGATGATGCCCGTTCCCCGAACCCGCAGGCTGCCCGTCACGCGGGCAATATAGGTCTTGCTGACCCGCCGCTCCCGGAATGCGCGCGTCAAGCGTGCCTGAGTGGCCGGATTGCGCGCCACCGCGAGCACCCCGCTGGTGCCCTTGTCGAGGCGGTGCACCAGGTACGGCTTGCCCAATTCCGTCTTGATGCTGTCCCACAGGCAGGGGGCGCCGCTACGGTCGGCCAGCAGGGAAATGCCGGGCGGCTTGTCGATGAACGCCAGGTTCTCGTCGATATGGATGACATCGAGCACCGATCGGACAGCCATCTGCTTTCTCGAGTGTCCCTGGGGAGCGGGAGCCGGCTCCGGTGCGTTTGGATAGGAGGAACAGTAACATACCGCGCAGACGCAACGATCTGGTCGCCGGGGTGGCATCCACTGCTTCCCGCTGCGTCGAGCGCGGTGCTGTCAAGAGGACTAACCGTGCTACGCATCAGCCCGACGAGAAAACTGTGACAGGGGGCATCTTGACTCACTTGACAGCCTCATCCGCGAATGAGAGGTCCTGAAACCTCATGAACCTGCGCGACCTGCGGTACCTGGTGGCCGTTGCGGAACACCGGCATTTCGGCCGCGCGGCCGCGGCCTGTTTCGTCAGCCAGCCGACGCTGTCGACGCAGCTCAAGAAGCTGGAAGAAACCCTGGGCGTGACGCTCATAGAGCGCACCAACCGGCAGGTGATGCTGACGCCGGTGGGGGAGTCGATCGTGGCGCAGGCGCAACGGGTGCTTGGCGAGGTCAATCGGCTGGTCGGGTTTGCCGAGGAACATCGCGACCCGATGGGCGGGGAATTCCGGCTGGGGATCATTCCCACGGTGGCGCCGTATCTGCTGCCGAGGATTCTCGGCCCCGTGCGCGAGGCGCTCCCCAACCTGAAGATGCAGTTGACCGAGGCACAGACGGCGGTGATCACGCGGATGCTCAGGGAAGGAGACCTTGATGCGGTAATCCTGGCCCTGCCGCTCGGTGAGGACAACATCGCCGAGTCCGCCCTGTACCGGGAGCCTTTCTACCTGGCCGTTTCGGACCGGCACGAGAAAGCCAACCGCAAGTCAGTCAGTGTCGCGGACCTCGACCAGGAGCAGGTGCTGCTGCTGGAGGACGGGCATTGCCTGAGAGACCAGGCGCTGGAGGTCTGCAAGTCGCACAACGCCGTGGAGAACACCAACTTCCGGGCAACCAGCCTGGAGACCCTGCGCCAGATGGTGGCGGCAAACGTCGGGACGACCCTGATGCCGGAACTCGCCCTTCCCGCCGAAGGAAGCGGGGTGAGCTACATACCGTTTGAAGAGCCGGATCCGCCGTCGAGAACGATCGGCATCGCCTGGCGCAACAGTTCCCCCAGGGTCGCCCTGCTCGACCAGATGACCAGAACGTTGCGCACGGCGATCCGGGGGGCGGAACCCAAAGGGAGTTAGCGTTGCCCTTGGGACATCTGGCCGGGTCCCATGGAACAGTGTTTTGGCGCCATGGGTTTCCCGAAGCGCCGGTCGTCGTGGCTACAGGAGCCCGTGGCGCAGAGCCAGCCACATCTTGCGCGTGGCGGTCAGGCGAATGGGCTCACCGATCTCTTGCCAGCCGCGTGCCTCCAGACGATCGAGGGTTTCTCGATAGATTTTCATCATGACGACGGCTGCACGCAGTTTGCGGGAGCCGAGTTCAAGAATGAGCGTTTCGGCTTCCGCGAAGTAGCGGCGCGCCAGTTCGGACAACTCCGCGCAGACCGAGTCGAATCGGGGATGTTCGAAAGCGGCTTGCGGAGACTGCCCGTCGATGCCGCGCCCGGCCAGCAGATCCTGGGGAAGGTACAGCCGGTCGGCTGCCGCGTCATCGGCCAGGTCGCGCAGGATGTTGGTCAACTGCAAGGCGTTGCCGAGCGTCTCGGCGATGCGCGGACCGGGGTGGGTGGGGACACCGAAGACATGAACGGACAGCATGCCCACCGAGCCGGCCACGTTGCGGCAATAGGCCAGCAGATCGGTCAGGGTGCGCATCCTCACCAACGGCGCGGTATCGAGCTCAACACCGTCGATGAGGGCCAGGAACTCGTTGCGCGGCAGGTCGAAGCGCTGCACCGGCCCGTAAAGCGCACGGGTAGTCGGGCGTTGCGGTCGCCCGTTGAACAGGCGCCCGATCTCGTCGCGCCACGCGGCCAGCGCATCCTGCTTGACGGCTGCGTCGCCGGGTAGATCGGCGATGTCGTCCACTTCGCGGCAGAAAGCATAGATCGCATACATCGCACGACGGCGCTCGGCGGGCAGAATCCTCATGCCCCAGATAAAAGACGATCGCGAGCGTCGCACCACCCGGTGGACGTGACGCCAGTATTCGCCCTTGTCCTGTGCGAGATGATCGGGGCTGGTGCGCGAATTCATCGAGCCGCAGCCCCGGGCGGCACCGCAAGGTTCACCCGGCGCGAGCCCTGTCGCCGCCGCTGGCGAGACGCCGGAGCCTGCTGAACAGGACGCGGCCAATTCCACGGGCGCAGCAGACCGAGTATTGAAGCCTGGTCAGCGCCACCCGTTCCGCCAGCGGGTCCCTGCGGCGCAGTTCCGAGCTGAGCGTCCCGGCGATATTGACGATGATGGCGGCATCCATGGCGAAGCGGTGGTTCTTGAACTTGTCCGGCAGCCCGCGGGCCAGGTCCATGAGTCCGTCGGTGGCATCCAGGCAGCGGTCGAATACCTGGCGCAACGCTGTCGAGGACTGCACGCGGTTCAGTTCCTCGACCCCGATGCCTGCCTCTGTCATCCAGTTCTGCGGCAGGTAGACGCGGTCGAGGGACTTGTAGTCTTCCCGGCAGTCCTGCAGGTGATTGAGTACCTGCAGCGCGTTGCAGAGCGCATCGGAATGCGGATAGGTTGCGTCCGACTCGCCGTGCAGGTCGATGAGATATCGGCCCACCGGGGCTGCGGAGAGGTTGCAGTAACCCATGAGGTCGTTCCAGTCGCGGTAGCGGCTCTTGACCTGGTCGAGCTTGAACGCCTTGGTCAGGTCGATGCAGTGGCGGCGGGTGACTGCCGTTGCCGCCAGGCTGTGCCGTACGTCGTGCGCCCTGCGCAGGGCGGGATTGGCCGTGTCGACCCCGCTCGCTGCCCAGGCGAACTGGTTCAGGCGGCGAAGCTTGTCGGACGGGCGGAGATACGGATTGTCGGCGATATCGTCGATGGTCCGGGCATAGGCGTAGAAAGCCTCGATGTGCGGGCGCAGGCGCGCCGGCAACAGCAAGCCGGTGACCGGAAAGTTTTCCTCCGTTGCAGCTTTGCCGGATGGCGTCTCCAGAACGGCGGCTTCGTGCATACAATCTCCCGGGCCGGAGGGTTCGCGTTTGCACACCCTGTCGGACATCACAGGTTATCGAGAATCTTGGTCTTGTTTCAACTTTTGTCCCGGCGTGTGTCGACGCTGGACCTCTTATTCGCGGATAGGGCTGTCAATTGAGTCAAATTCCCTCCCGGTCGCCGTTGTTGGCCGGGCTGGGGCATGGACCCGTTCGTTGGTTTGACGCCGTTTCGCCGAGTTGGTTCCCGGACATGGGTCGATGTGCGGAGAAACCGGATTACAATGGCGGCTTGATTGGGAGCCCGGATCCCCGAGCGCACCATGGCCGGCCCATGAACAGCAAATCCGAAGTCGTCTCCTTTGATGACGAGCCCCTCATCCTGGTCGATTCCGCCGACCGGGTGCTCGGGTATCTGGACAAGGCCGCCTGTCACAACGGCGAGGGGCAGCTGCACCGGGCGTTTTCCGCGTTCGTCTTCAATGCCCGGGGCGAGTTGCTGCTGCAGAAGCGTGGGCGGGACAAGCGGCTCTGGCCGAGTTACTGGTCCAACAGTTGCTGTTCGCATCCGCGCCGTGGCGAGTCGATGGACACCGCCGTGCGCCGGCGCATCGAACAGGAGCTGGGGCTGGACGGCAAGCTGCTGCACGATTTGCGGTTCGTCTACAAGTTCGAATACCGGGCGGGGTTCGGGGCGACGGGCAGCGAGTACGAGTTGTGCTCGGTCTATCTTGCCCGCACCACCGGCATGCCGGTCGTCAACACGACGGAAATCGACGACTGGCAATGGATTGCCGGCCCGGAGCTGGAACGGCGCCTCGCGCAACGGCCGGAAGAGTACACGCCCTGGCTGCAGCAGGAGTGGGCGACGCTGCGCGAGTGTCACGCCGATGAACTGCCTGCGGGCGCCGGCCGGCAGCCCTCGTGAACGGCGCGTCCGGGATGTTGGCGATTCCGACAGCCTACACGGAGGGCTATGCGACGGCCCGCATGCACGACGCCGTGCTGGCGGACAATTACATGCGCCACACCGGCATCGGCGACCCGGTGCTCGATGCCGTGTTCGAGGAGTTGAGCACACTGCCGCCGGGCGATCTGCACCGCTTCATCAAGGCCGGCATTGAACAGGAACGGGGAGGGCTCAAGACCGCCCCGAAGGTGCTGCGCGAGTTCTTCGAGAGCGTGGATTCCCAATCACCGCCCTGGCTCGACTACGAGGCCTTCAAGCCCGCCGTGCGGGTATTCAACCTCAATGTCACCAACATGCTGGTCGCCTTCGTCTGCGGTGTGCTGATCGAAGGGTTCTCCACCCTGATAGCCAAGTCCTTTGCCGCCACGGGGCGGGTCCTGAGCGGAAAAACCGCAAAACGCCGGCTGATGCAGAACAACCGTCATCTGCTGGAGGTGTTCTATCCCGGCGGCCTGCACCGGCTTGGCGACGGTTGGAAGCTGTCCATGCGCCTGCGCTTCGTCCACGGCCGGGTGAGAAACCTGCTGAAGCACTCCGGCACCTGGGACGAGGAAACCTACGGAACGCCGGTCAGCGCGGCGCACCTGGGCCTGGCCATGACCGTCTTCTCCATGCGCCTCCTGGACTACTCGAGGCTGACCGGCGCGCTGTTCAACAGGGAGGAGGCAGCGAGCCTCATGGCGGTGTGGCGTTATGCCGGCTACGTCATGGGCGTGCCGGAGACGATCCTCTACCGAAACGAGGACGATGCGCGGCGAATTTTCGAGATCGGCAACCTGTGCGAGCCGAATCCGGATGCGGACTCGGCAAAGATGGCGAATGCCCTGATCGAAGCGGTGCCCATTACCGCGGGGCTGACCGACCCCAGGGAGCAGCGCATACTGAGAAATCTGGCCTACCGTATTTCCCGCGGGCTCATCGGCAACGAGCTTGCCAATCACCTGCAGTTTCCGCAGATGTTCTCGGTTGGCGCGTTGTGGGGGTGGCGGATGAAACAGCGGGTGCAGCAGGTCGTGAAGAGCCGGCAGAAGATCAAGTACGACAACTTCACCCAGTTGCTGCAGATCTCGGTTTACGACGAAACGGGCATGACTTACCGGCTGCCCGACCACGCGGAGTCGTCAAAGTCCAGCCCCTGGTAGGCGGGCCGAACCCTCATCCTGTGCCCAACCACTGTCGCTTGCGCGGAGCGCCTCGGTGCGTGGGGCGGAAACTCCTGTGCCCGACGGTTTGTCAGACCCTGATGGTGCGTATGAGCAACTCGTGCAGGTGCACCGAGGTGCGCACGGCGGTGTCGGAGATGATGCGCAGCAGGTTGTCGAAGTTGTCGGTTCCCGCCAGCGCGGCGATCTGCTGTTTCTGTTCCGGTGTGGTTGCCTTGGGGTCGAAGGCGCCGCCGCAGGTCATGCGGAAGAAGCCGTCGAGGTTCTGCCACAGGGCGGCGGCTTCGCTCAGTTCACGGGCGGCGTCGGTTTGCAGCAGTTGCCGGTGGGCCGCGGCCTCGAAGGTCTCATGCAGGGTGTTGACGCCTGAGGCGGGCGCGGCGCCGGCGAGCTGCAGGTATTCCGCGGCCAGCACCACGTCGCCGAGCCCACCGCGAAATGTGCCGATGGCCCAGATGTCCTCGGCATCGTGGTGCTGCGTAGCCTGCCGCCGGATGTCCGAGATCTCGCGGACGATCGGGCCCATTTCCCGCGTGCGCGCAAGCGCGGAACGTCGCAGGTCCTCGAATTCGCCGGCGAGACCCCTCTCGGCGGAAATTGCCCGGGCATGGGTGAGCATGCGCAGGTCAACGGGGGTTGCTCCGCCCTCCAGGTACTCCCGTAGCCGCTGCATCGAACACGCGGGTGCGTGTCCGTTGGTGTCCTGCAATGCGTAGGGGCGCGTGGGCTCGAACAGCATGCCTTCGGGGGAGAGATTGCGAACGAGCACCATGAGGCGTTGCAGCAGTTGCTCGTGCCAGGCTTCCGGCGTCTCCACCACCACGCCCGCCGGCACGGGATCGTGGTCGTAGATGAACAGCAGCTCGAGGGGCGCGCCCGTCGCCAACTCGCGGCGGCCGGCAGCGCCCAGTGCGACCAGGCCGGCCCGGGCGTTGGGAATCTCGCCGTGCTCCCGGGCGAACTCGCGCTTCGCCGTGGCCAGCAGCG
This sequence comes from Gammaproteobacteria bacterium, assembly GCA_026713405.1. Next base: position 241 of record JAPOON010000626.1, on the reverse strand, counting down.
CTGCCAGGCAGGTGTCCAGGATGTTCGAGATCGGGCGCGTCGCATCGACCGGCGCCATGGCGCCACGGGCCATGTGCACGCCGAGCTGAATCGTGCGCTGTTCGGCCCAGGTGCGGGCTTCGTCAACGAGTGCGTCGCTGGCTTCGGTCCTGGCGGCAATCTCGCTGAACTCGTTGCCCATCGCCCCGGCATCGAATTCCTTCTCGTAGTACAGGCGCACCAGTCCCTGTTGGGCGATCCT
>JAPOON010000625.1 GCA_026713405.1 Gammaproteobacteria bacterium | reverse complement strand
GTTCTTCGGCAGCCGGTACCCGTCGCTGATCATCAACAGGTACGGCTAACGGGGCTACGCCCCAACCCGACGGGAAAACAGTGATCGGGAGGGAATTTGACTCGTTCGACAACCTTTTCCGCGAATAAGAGGTCTGGCCGGAGGGTTCCCTGTTGAGCACCTTGCACAAACCCGGCAGCCACCAGCCGAGCAGACGCCGGCTGTTGGGGCAGGCATGGCGGGGCCTGGTGGCCACCGGTGCGCTGTTCCCCCTGATCGGCTCCAGTCGAGCCCACGGTGAGCCTCCGGCAAATCCGGCCGATGGCGATGTCCTGTTGCCAGGCAGGCTGGGCAACCCTGCCCTGACCCTGGTCGAAGACAGGCGCCTCGACCCGCGCGTGCGTCGGGCCCTTGGCGCTGCCCCACCGGGTGGACCCCCGCCAGCGCTTCCCGAGGTGACCCTGAGTTCGAGCTATGAGCAATGCCTGAACTGGGTAGGTGCCATGGAAGAGATGCTCATGAGCCAGGATGCCGCGGCCCTGGCGGCGATGCCGGCGTTTGCCGATGTCGCCACCGAAGAAGAAGTGATACCCAGGGGCGACGGCAGCGGCATCAACCTGTACCTGGACAGGCCGAAAAACCGCGGCGGGAAGCTGCCCTGTGGCGTGCACATCCATGGCGGTGGCATGGCCTTTACCACGGCACAACGCCCGTTTACCGCCAGATGGCGAAAGACCCTTGCACAGCAGGGCATGCTGGTCGTCGGGGTTGAATTCCGGAACGCCGGCGGCGTGCTGGGCAACCACCCCTTTCCAGGGGGGCTGAACGACTGCGCCCGGGCCGTGCAATGGGTGAACGCCAATCGGGGCAGCCTGGATATCTCCTCGCTGATAATCGCCGGTGAATCCGGCGGCGGGAATCTTGCGGTCGCGACGGCCGTGAAGGCCAACCTCGAGGGCTGGGTGGAGGCCATCGACGGCGTCTTCGCCATGGCGCCGATGATCCTCGGCTTCTACACCTCGGTGCCCCCCGAACTGCTTTCGTGGCGGGAAAACCAGGGTTATCAGGGCACCAACGAGGTGATGCGGGCCATGACCAGGGTCTATGACCCGCAAGACAAGCATGAGACAAACCCCATGGCCTGGCCCTTTCATGCCACCGAGAACGCCCTGAAAGGCCTGCCCCCGCACATCATCACGAATTACGAACTCGACCTGATCCGAGACGACGGCGCCGTGTACTCCAGGAAGCTGCAGCAGGCCGGTGTTACGTCAATATCGCGCACCATAGACGGTGCGGTCCACGTGCCTGAAATCGCGATGCCCGACCTGGCCCCCGAGTTGACCCGGGAGACAGTACAGTCGCTTGTCGGCTTCGCGAACAATCCGCGAGTGTGAGCGCTCTCGGCGGCCCTGGCCGCACCTAATCATGAATAAACTACTGCGGCCGTCAATAGCAGCGAAATAACTGGGCGTGCTCCCGCCGCGTGCTCGACGTGCTGTCAAGCACGCCTGCGCGCGCTATGGTCAGCGCACCCCGTGCTTTCACTACTCTTGCCAGCCTCGCTACGTTCATTCACGAATAGGTCGGGCTAGGGCGTTCCCTGGCGCTTGCTGTGGCGACCGTCAGTCAGGGAAAGCGCGGATCGCACGGGCTGCGGCTCGCACCTCGTCGACGAAGATTTTCGGCTGCTCGAACGCCGCGAAGTGCCCGCCCTTCTCTGCAACGTTGTAGTAGGCGAGCTTCCGGTAGTGCGCTTCGCACCAGCGGCGCGAGGGCCGGTACATCTCTTTGGGAAAGATACTCGCGCAGACGGGAACCTCCATCTCCAACTCTGGTGGGGTCACCGTCTCCCAGTAGAGACGTGCGGACGAAGCGCCAGCGGCTGGTAGCCAGTAGAGCATTACATTGTCGAGCAACTCGTCGCGAGTGAGTACGTTCTCCGGGTGTCCGTCACAGTCTGTCCAGGCGTGGAATTTTTCGAGAATCCACGCGGCCTGGCCGACCGGTGAGTCCACCAGCCCGTAGCCCAGTGTCTGAGGACGGGTGACCTGTTGTACCCCGTAGCCCCGTTCCCGGCGATCGAAGTACTCCATGGTGGCCAGTGCCGATTTTTCGAACTCCGTCGGGTCGGTCAGGCTCTCCTCGGTTGGAGGCGCCATGACCATGTTGAGGTGGATGCTCATGCAGTGATCCGGGTCTCGGGCTCCGATACAGCTGGAGACGACCGCGCCCCAGTCTCCGCCCTGGGAGATGTATTGCGAGTAGCCGAGGCGCTGCATCAATGCCGCCCACGCGTCTGCGATTCTCACGGGACCCCAGCCGGTTTGTGTCGGCTTGTCAGAGAAGCCGTAGCCTGGCAGCGAGGGACACACCAGATGGAAGGCGTCTGCGGCTTCGCCGCCGTGAGACGCCGGATCGGTGAGCGGTTCGATGACTTTTTGAAACTCGACGACCGAGCCGGGCCAGCCGTGGGTCATCAGAAGCGGTGTCGCATCGGGTTCGGGAGAAGGCACATGCAGGAAGTGGATGTCGAGGCCGTCGATCTTTGTCTTGAATTGCGCAAAGCGGTTGAGCTGCGATTCGCGCGAACGCCAGTCGTAGTCTTTTTCCCAATAGGCGCACAGCTCCTTTAGATAGGCGAGCGGAAAGCCCTGACTCCAGTCGTCGACCGTCTCCTCATCGACCCAGCGGGTCGCGGCCAGGCGGCGTTTGAGGTCGGCGATGTCGGCGTCGGGGATCTTGATGTTGAAGCTCGCAATCTTGTTCATGGAACTGCTCTGCAGGGATTAAAGGC
>JAPOON010000624.1 GCA_026713405.1 Gammaproteobacteria bacterium | reverse complement strand
GGGGCTGCATCACACGGCGATGATGGTGCCTGACATGGACGAAGCGTTCGCCTATTTCGAGGGCAACGGCATGCCCGTCGTCACGCGGTGCGGCCTGCGGGACGGGCACAGCGCCGACTTTGCGTTCATCGATGCGCGGGCGACCCTGGGCCACATGATCGAGATCTATCCCACCTCGGAAGCAGTGCTCGGCTTCTACGGCATGGTGCGCGACGCGGCCGACGGCTGGGGCGGGGAGGATCCGATTCGGCCTGTTTGAAAGCCCTGTTTGCCACGGGCTGCTAGGCGTCGCCGAGATCGCGAAGTTCCCCCGCTACCTGGGTCAGCGTCATGTCATACATCTGCCAGCCGACGCCGGGCGTGAAGCGGACCTTTGAATCGTAGGTGCCGAGAAAGAGCCAGACGTTGCCCTCGGGCCGGTTCTCGTGCCAGGCCTGCAGGTAGCTTTCCATGCGGCCCTCGCCCGCCGTGACGGCGCCCTGGCCGTCAACGTCCATGGATTCGACCTCGACAACCTGGGTGCCGATCAGGTGCTGGGTCGACGAGTACTGGTCCAGGGCTTCGATGACCACATCCACCCAGCCGTCGGGTCCCTGGCGCACGAGTGGGTCGGCGCCGCGGCCGCCGGCGCGGATCATGGCGTCCGGCGTGAAAATGCGGTGATAGATGGCGCGGCCCTGCTCGATGCCCTCCTCGGTATTCGTGCCGATGATGTCGGTGGCCTTGGCGTAAAGCTGCTGCAGGTACTGGATGTCCTGGCGTGCGATGGTTTCCATGCTGACTCCCTCAGATAGACGAATGGTGTGATCTGTAGCTGTTGAAATTTCCTGCAACGCGCCGGGTCGCCGGCGGGCTGGGGAGGCTTCCCGGTCAGCTTCTGATCGGGTCTTTGCCGTCCCAGTTTTCCGCGGCGGCGGCGATCATGGCAAACCGCTCGACGATGCTGTCGCTCTGCGTAACCACTTCCAGCATGCAGTTCATCAACGGGCGCGTGTCGTAGTAGGCGAACACGATGTCGCCCGCCTGGCCCCGGTTGGCCGTCTCGTAGCCGAGCCGGGCGAAGTAGTCGGTGTCGGCTTCGATGTCGTGGGTCCAGACGCAGATGTGATGGAAGCCGCTGGTGCCGGCCGGCACGCTGTCCCGGTATGCGCAACGCGCGGTCTTGGGCTGAATGATCTCGATCTGAACGGGCCCTGCCTGGGCGATGGCAACGAACATGTCGAGTTCCGACGGCTGGCCGCGGTAGGTCATGCCGGTGAACGCATCGGTGTATTCGGTGACGTAGAAGGGCCCGACGCCCATCTCGTTCACCCACTTCATGCAGGCCGCTTCGACGTCGTCCACCACCCAGGCGTTCTGAAACACGGTGCGGTCGGTCGGTTTGCTCAAAATCGATGCGCTCATCGGATCTCCTGACTAAAATGCGATTCTGTGGGCGCTCCGGCAGAAGTGGCCGGTCACCATTCCCGATTCCTGCGCTGCAAATTAACCAACGACGGTGTCAAAGGCAATGCAACCGTGAAAGCGCCATCGTGTCTTTGCAGGCCGGCATGGTATCTTCCCGGTTGCACGGACGACCAGGGGTTGGTCAGTGCAATCGAGACCTGCGGCCCGGCTGAGTTTGCTGCCTTGCCTGCTGTGTGTGACGGTGTCGGCCACCGCGGCCCGGCGGCCGTCTGGATTGACTAAGAAAGAGAACAAAGGAATGACTGCGACAACAAAGAGAAAATACGAGTCACCGCGGCAGTTGGAGCGCCAGTCCAACATCCTGGCGACGGTGCGGGAAATGCTGGAGGAAGTCGGCTATGAAGGCATGACCATCCGCGGGCTGGCGAGGCGCGCCGGGGTGGCCCAGGGCACGCTCTATAACCTCTACGGAGGGAAGGACGCGCTGGTTCTGGCGGCGGTGGACGACCTGTTGTCGCAGCTTGCCAGCACCGCGGTGGAGGAAGCCCCGAGCGCGGGGATTGAGGCGATATTCGCCAGGAGCCGGCTTACCGGTGCCCAGATCGAGGCAACCCCGGGATATGCCGATGCAATGACCCGCATACTGTTTCACGTCGGAAAAAACGATCCGCTGGTGGATGTGCTGTTTGCCGGCAGCTATCCGTTCCTCAAGGCGCAGCTGGAGGCTGCCCGGAACAACGGCGAAGTGCGCCCGGAAGTCGACATCGACCTGGTGGCGCGGCACCTGGTGGGGCAGCAGTGGGGCGTGGTGCTGCTCTGGATGATGGGCATGATCCCGCTGGAGCACAACGGCAGGGAACGCCAGCGCAGCGAAATCATGACCCTGATGGGCATCGCCACCGATGCGACCAGGAGGCGCCTCGAAGCCAGGCTTGCCGAACTGGACCAGCGTTGATCTTCCGATCGCCCCGGTGCGCGCGCTGACGCCGGTCAGCACCTCGCTTGAGCGGCCCTGGTTGAAAAACGCCTGTACCAGCTTCAGCCGGCAATCGCTCCGCTGTCCCGCAGCGATGCGATTTCCGCATCGGCGAACCCGAAGGAACTCAGAATTTCGTCGGAATCCGCGCCCGGGGTGGCAGCGGCCGCAGGCGTCTGCGGGGCCGTGCGGCTGAACCGCGGCGCCGGCGCCGCCTGGTGAATGCCGTCGACCTCCACGAAGGTGTTGCGCGAGGCATTGTGCGGATGGGCGATGGCATCGCGAAAGTTCAGCACCGGCGCGTAGCAGATGTCGGTGCCGAGCATGATCTCGTCCCACTCGTCGCGGGTTCTGGTCTTGAAGATGGCTTCCAGCCTTTGCTGCATGGCCGGCCACTCCTGCCGGTCCATCTGCTCGGCCAGGTCTTCCTGCTCGCCGAGCCCGGACTTTTCGAGCAGCAGCGCGTAGAACTGGGGCTCGATGGAGCCGACCGAGACGTACTTGCCGTCTTTCGTCTCATAGGTGCCATAGAAGTGGGCGCCGCCGTCCAGGAGGTTGCTGCCGCGTTCGGGCAACCACATCTCGGAGTTCATCATGCCGAACAGTCCGTTCATCAGCAGTGCCGAGCCGTCGGTCATGGCGGCATCGACCACCTGGCCCTTGCCGGAGCGCCCCCGCTCGAACAGCGCCGCGACCACGCCAAACGCGAGCAGCATGCCGCCGCCGCCGAAATCGCCCACCAGGTTGAGCGGCGGTGTCGGCCGGCGGCCTTTTTCGCCGATGGAATGCAGGGCCGCCGTCAACGAGATGTAGTTGATGTCGTGCCCCGCCGCCTGGGCGAGCGTGCCGGTCTGGCCCCAGCCGGTCATGCGCCCGTAGATGATGCCGGGATTGCGCTGCAGGCAGACATCCGGCCCGAGGCCGAGGCGCTCCATGACACCGGGACGGAAGCCTTCGATCAGCACATCGTTGCTTTCCACGAGCCGCAGCACCGTCTCGACGCCGTCGGGATTTTTCAGGTCGACTGCAATGCTCTTGCGGCCACGCGCCAGCGCGTCCGTACGGGGCGCCGCCCGGCCGGCGGAGGTGGCCCGGTAGATGCGCAATACCTCGGCGCCCATGTCCGCCAGCATCATGCCGCAGAACGGCCCGGGCCCGATGCCCTGCAGTTCGATGACTTTAAGCCCCGAGAGTGGTCCCATGGTGGTTTCCTTGCAAAAGTGGACGAAGAAAGACAGTCTCATAGAATAACAAACACTCGGACCGGGGAGGATTTGAGCGGCTGACGGGGCGAAGCGCTGCGCTGATGGGGCGTTGGCGCAAGTTCGACGGAAAGGCGGCGGCCGGGTGGAAACTTGGCTTGATTGACGTGCTTTGGCCGCGATCGGGAAATCTTGCAGTAGTCCGGTTCTCAAGCGCGCGGTTGACTCTTTCGACACCCTGGTGCCGCGGATCAGGAGGGCTGGACACATGCGAACCGATTCGCCTCCCGAACTGGATCTCGCCAGTATCGACACCGTGCTGTCCACGGCGCGTTCGGTCCGGCGCCGCCTGGACTTCGACCGACCGGTGGAACAGGCCACCATTCTGGATTGCATCG
>JAPOON010000623.1 GCA_026713405.1 Gammaproteobacteria bacterium | reverse complement strand
GGCAGTGGTGACGCCTCCCGCCAGATCCTCGGAAGCCGTCACCCACTCGCCGGCGCGCGCCCGGTTGAAGCGCGACAGTTCCGAGTCCGGCTGCCAGGTGGACATCTGCGCGTTGACGCTCCGCAGCTCGTCCACCACCAAATCCGACAGCGCACCGTTGCAACCACTCTCTCCTGACACGGTAACGGCATATTCCGTACCCATCGTCCGGCCTGCGAACTGGTGAAATTCCGTTTCCGAACCGCACCCGGCCAGCGTCACCAACGCAGCCAGCCCGCTCATCGCAACGAGGATTGCGGCTAACCCACCCCTGTGAACAGGCTCCGCATGGAACAAATCACTTGCCGAATCGGAATTCCGAGCGCCGAGCGGGCGCGAGGTACGGGCCTCCTGCACGCTAAGCGAGCGCGCTGTCGGTGGATTCTTAGCGCGCTGAAGTGCTTTAAAGGTGCTGGAGGCCCGCACCTCACACCCGCTCTCATCGTACATCCAACCGTTGTTCCCTGCGCTTAAGCGCACCGCGTCTTCGTCCCGGCGCGCCGGGTTCTTTACTTGCATCGAACGCCTCGTTTGCGGATCTGGCTCTCTGAACGGCGAGCGAGTTGGTCGACGGGGAAGGCCGGCCTGTAGAATGCCCGCCATCACACCACTGCGGAGATGTTCATGCCCGAATTCTGCCTTGTCGACAAGAGCGATCACATCATGACGGTCACGTTGAACCGCCCGGAGCGGCTCAATGCCATGCATCCACCCGGCAACGCCGAACTCGGCGAGGTTTTCGACGACTTCGCCGACGACGACGACATGTGGGTAGCCATCGTGACAGGGGCCGGGCGCGGGTTCTGCGCGGGCAATGACCTGCGCTACCAGGCCGAAGGCGGAGAAAGAGTGCCGATGCCCATGGGATTCGGCGGGCTGAGTTCGAGGTACGACCTGCTGAAACCCGTGATCGCCGCGGTCAACGGCGTATCCATGGGCGGGGGCTTCGAGATCGCGCTGGCCTGCGACATCATCCTCGCGTCCGAGCGGGCGGTTTTCGCCCTGCCGGAACCCCGGGTGGGGCTGGCGGCGCTGGCCGGCGGCCTGAACCGCCTGCCGAGGGAGATCGGCCCGAAGCGGGCGCTCGGCATGATTCTCACCGGCCGGCACGTGGACGCGGAGGAAGGCAGTGAGCTCGGTTTCGTGACCGCCGTCGTACCGCATGAGGAGTTGATGGAACAGGCGCAAAGCTGGGCGCGCCAGATGTGCGAGTGCTCGCCCCTCTCCGTTCGCGCCAGCAAGGATGTCGTCTACCGCAGTCTCGACACCGCCGCGCTCCAGGATTCGATCGGCGTTCGTTACGACTCGGTGGCGGCCATGCTCGCGAGCGATGATTTCATCGAGGGCCCGAAGGCGTTCGCGGAGAAGCGCAAGCCGAACTGGAAGGGTCGCTAACCGGGAACGACCTCCCGAGGCTCTACCGCTGGCTGAACCTCTGCCGCCCCGCGTTGCAGGCGCCGTGAATTGACCCGCAGGTAGATAGCCATGAGCGCCGGCACGAGCATCATCAGAAGCGCCGTGGTGATCAGCATGCCGACTCCCAGCGATGCGGCGAAGGGAACCAGGAACTGCGCCTGGATGGACGGCTCCAGGATCAGCGGCGTGAAACCCAGGAAAGTGGTCACCGACGTCAGCGCAATCGGGCGAAAACGCCCCTTGGCGCCGTCGATGATCGCCGTTCGCAGAGGCGCCCCCTCGCGTATGCGCTGTTCGATGAAATCGATCATGACCAGGGAGTCGTTGACGATGACACCAGCGAGCCCGAAAAAGCCCATGAAGGACGCGGCGCTCATCGAGATACCCAGGATCAGGTGCCCCAGGATCACCCCGATCAGCGCGAAGGGGATGATGGCCATCACGACGAACGGCTTGGTGTAGGAACGCAGCGGAATGGCCAGCAGCGCGAAGATCAGCAGCATGGCAAGGACGAAGCCCCGATAGAGCGCGCCCAGGGACTCGATCTGCTGCTGCTGCTCGCCGCCGAAGGTATAGGTGAGGTCGGGATTGACTTCGGTCAGGTCGGCGAGAATCGAATTGCGCAGAATGTC